>JBIJDO010000303.1:0-4160 GCA_044344105.1 Tabrizicola sp. | reverse complement strand
AGCCCGTCGATCAGGACGCCGATCTCGTCATCGACCAGCGCGTTCTCGACGGTGCCGACCTGCCGAGACCACGGCCCGATATCCACCGGCAGGAACAGTTCGTCCAGCCCGTCCAGTTCGGTCGAGGGGTCAAGCGCGGGGGCCTGCGTGCCATGTCCCGAGAAGTGCAGATAGACAAAATCGCCGGGCTTGACCTTGGCCGTCAGCGTCGAAAACGCTTCTCGTATTGCCGCGAGGGTCGGCGGAACCGATTCCGGCACACCGTCGGACAGAACCCGGACATTCTCGGCGGCAAAGGGCACGGGGGCTTGTGTGGTCAGGTATTCCGCAACCAGTTGAACGTCGTTCGCCGGTCCCTTGAGCCACCAGCGTTCGTCGAGATTGGGATACTTGTTCGCCCCGATCAGCAGCGCGTAGTTCACCCGTTCCTGCTGCGCAAGCGCGGGCAGGGTGAAGATGGCAAGCGCCAGGGCCAGAAGCGCGCGCCGCATCAGTTTGTCATCAGGGCATATTCGGCGGCAGCCGGGCCCCGGTTTTCGACCTTGAGCGTGAAGCTTCCCGCTTCTGCGGGGGTCCAGCCGCAATAGGCAATGAACGAGATGTCGGTGTCGGAACAGACCAGTCGACCCTTGTCATCATAGACGGCAAGGTTCAGATCCGTCGCGGCTTTGGCCTCGACATAGACCTCGGCGTATTCGCCGCCGGTGAATTCGATGGGCGGGTACATGTCATCGCTTCCGTTGCCAAGCGAGCCGATGTTGTAGACCGGACCGGAAGCGACGCCCTTGCTCGCCTCGACCCGGATGTCTTCGATCAGACCTATAAGCCGGTCATCGTCTTCAGCCAGCGCTTCGGCGCTGGCCAGCATCTCCTCCCAAGTCATGGGAGTGCCTTCGGCGGACGTTGCCCCCTGTGCTGCACGGTCGCTTGAAACCGGGGCGAGCGCCTTGCGCAGCTTGGCAGCCGACAGAATCAGCAACGGGTCCTGCAGCGCCATTCCCCTGGCATAGAGCAGCGCGGAGACCCGTGCGGTCTGTACAGGCGACGGTTTTTCGGCCAGCGCCGGGACGGCAAGACCGGACATCAGGCCGGCGAGAAGGAACAGGCGCATCGCTGGCCTCGGGTTGCTTTGGACGGACCGAGCATGTGCTGCGGCTTTCCGCCTGTAAATGCAAGATTTATTCATGACTGCCTTTGTCATGTGCCCCGGAAAACCGCGGCTGCTAGCAAGGATGGAATGAGGCAGTGATGCAGGTTTCAAGATGGTGTCCGAACAGGGACGAAAGCGGCGGCAATCCCTTCGCTATGCAGGGGAGTTGCTTGCGGTACTATTCGTGGTTGTGCTGGTGGCGCTGGTCCGGCCGGTATCGGCCTCGCCGCTGGACCAGGCGATGGACCGGGTGTTCACGGTCCGCTCGGCGGACGCCGCCGACCGGTTCCTGGGCTCGGCCTTTCTGTGGGGTGACGGCTCTGTCGCCGTGACAAGCGCGCATGTCGTGGGCGAGGCGGAAGCGGTTCGGCTGACCGACCGGAACGGGGCCGAAGAGACGGCGCTGGTGATTGCGAAAGATCGGGTGCGCGACGTCGCGGTGCTTGCGGTGGCTCCCGGACGGGTCGGGCTGTCACCGGCGCCGGAAGTGCCGGACCTCGGAACAGAAGTCTTCGCGCTGGGAGCCCCCCTCGGCGTGGAATTCACGCTGACCGAAGGGCTGGTCTCGGCCACGGCCAGGCAAGTTGACCTTGCGGTTCCTCTCCGGCTTCTGCAGCACGACGCTGCGGTGAATCCGGGATCATCGGGCGGTCCCCTTGTCGATGCCAGCGGACGGCTTCTTGGCATGAACAGCCGGATTGCCGACGGCAGCCGGATGTTCGTGGGCATCGCCTTTGCGATAGCGGCGGCTGACCTGCAAGGGATTGTAGGCGGACTGGTCGACGAAAGCCTTCCACCGTTCCCGATTCTTGGACTGCGGGCACGACCGGTCGACCGGCAGGTGGCTGACGTGCTGGGTGTCCCTGCGGCAGGTCTGCTCGTCGATGGCGTGGAGCCCGACGGTTCCGCCGCAAGGGCCGGACTTGCGGCCGGGGATGTCATCGTCGCGGTGGATGGCACCGCACTGCAGGCTCCGGGCGACCTGGTCTTCCTGATCGAGAAGGCAGTGGCCACGGGCGTGACTGGCGTCGAGGTGGTGCGAGACGGCAAAAGGATAAGCCTGTCCCTGATGTTCGATGACAGCGCCCTGCCGGCAGGACGGCGAACCCGACAGGTCCCGATGGGCGGCCCGGAAAGGGTCGAGGTTTACCGTCTTGCCACGCTTGGGGTCACGCTGGATGACGACGCGCTGGTCATCGCCCTCACCCAGAACTCTCCGGCACTTGCGGCGGGACTGGCGCTGGGAGACCGGGTGCGGGCGATCAACGGCGCGCAGGCGGATGTCGCGGACCATGAGATCAGGACACCGGTCCTGATCCTTGTAGAAGCGCCGGGTGGGGCCACGCGGCACATCTACCTTGATCCGTGGAACACCGAGGACCGGATGCGACCGATCGGCGGGGCGAATGTTCTTGACCCTGCCGTGGTCGTGTTCTGAATGAGGGGATGGGTATGGACGAGCGCATCCTGATCATCGAGGACGACCTCGAAACGGCTGCCGCCGTGCGCGCCGAAGCGGTCGCATTGGGGTGTTCCGTCGATCATTGTGACACGCTGGCCGCCGGTGTCGCGGCGGCCGTTTCGGCACCCTACAAGCTGATCGTGCTGGACCGGATGCTGCCAGGCGGCGACGGGGTCGAGGCAATGGCACGGATCCGGGCAGGAGGTTCGCAGGCGCTGATCCTGATCCTGTCGGCCCTGGGCCGGGCCGCGAACCGGGTCGAGGGGCTGGAAAGAGGAGCGGATGACTATCTGCCAAAGCCGTTCGAACCCGACGAGTTGCGGGCGCGGCTGCGCGCCCTGTTGCGGCGGGGCACGATGCAGGTCCTCGACAACGACCTTCTTGCCTTCGGCGATCTTGAGATCCGGATGAAGGCCCGCACCGTGCATGTGAAGCTGACACACGTCGCGGTCAGCCCCAAGGAATTCGAGTTGATCACCTATCTTGCAAGCAACGCAGGCCAGATCGTCACCCGGATGCAGCTTCTGGAGAACGTCTGGAACCTGCATTTCGACCCTGGCACCAACGTCGTCGACGTGCATGTCGGCCGCCTTCGCCGCAAGCTTGAGGACGCCGGGTCCATGGCCATCCAGACCGCGCGCGGCGAGGGCTACATTTTCGCGCCGAAGGTCGGACCTGCCGGGTGACAAAGGCCCGACCCCCGGTCGCACCGCTGCGGGCGGCAAGGGCCACGCTTCGGCTTGCAGCGCTCATGGCTCTGGCCGTCACGGTTCTGTCCCTGACGGCAATGGTGCTGCAGTACCGGCTGGTCGAAAACCGCCTCATGCAAGCGCAGCGCGCGCTGTTGGCAGCCGATCTTGACGGGCTTGCCGCCCTTTACGACCAGCGCCGGATCATCGCTCTCAGGCAGGCGATCGCCTACAGGGCCGCCACGGCCAGCGGCGAGGAGATGCTGCTTCTGATGGACCGGAGCGGGGCCGTGCTTGCCGGAACGGTCGGCAACTGGCCCACTGGTCTTGCGATGGAAGGCACCGACTTCATCGTCGAACCCGCGCGCCTGTTCGAGGACGGCTCCCGCCGCTGGCTGGGCGTGGCGCGCGAGCTGCCCGGAGGCTTTCCGCTTCTGGTTGCCCGAGCGCTGGACTCGGTGGATGAAACGCTGTCCGCAATGCGCCGTGGGATGCTTGCCCTTCTTGTGGCGCTGCTCTGCGCCGGTGGACTGGTCGGTTGGCTGGCCGCCCGTTTGGTCATGCACCGGATCGGGCGGATCAACCAGCTTGCGGACCGCGTGGCAGAGGGTCAGCTTGACGCGCGGCTGCCGGGAGCGCGCAGCGACGACGAGTTCGGGCTGCTTGAGACCCATGTCCACGGCATGCTCGACCGTATCCAGAACCTGAACCGCGCGACGCACCGCCTGTCCGACACCATCGCGCATGAACTTCGGACCCCGCTGAACCGGATGCTCCAGAAGGTCAGCCGGATCGAAGGCCAGGAAGAGTTGTCGGTCAGTTTGAAGGCCGAGATGCGCCAGGCGATCCGCATGTTCGA
>JBIJDO010000177.1:0-5992 GCA_044344105.1 Tabrizicola sp. | reverse complement strand
GTCTGGGAGCTTTATGAGCCGCTTGCCGAAGAAAAGGGTCTTGTCGTGCAGTCCCAGGTCGAAGCAGACCTCAAGGTGCTGGGCGACCGCAATCTGATTGCGCAGATGCTGTCGAACCTTCTGGACAATGCGGTCAAATACTGTTCGGCCGGAGACCGGCTGAACCTGGTGCTGGCCGCTGAGGGTGACCGGCACCTCATGCGGGTGGCCGACACCGGACCGGGCCTGCCTGCGGACATCCGCGACGAAGCCTTCGAGCGGTTTGTCCGGGCGGACCGGGACCGGGGCATTCAGGGTCACGGACTTGGTCTGCCGCTGGTGCGGGCGATTGCGGCGCGGCACGGCGCGCGGTTGATCCTTCCCACCTCCGACCGCGGATTCGCGCTTGAAATCCTCTGGCCGAAGCTTCAGCAATCGGACCGTTCGCAAATCCCGGACCCCTGATGCGGACCGTCTTCCTGTCCCTCCTGATGCTTATCGGCTGCGCGCCCTGGAACCCGCCGCAGAACGTGCCCCTTGCAGGCGGGAACCCGCCGTTGATGATGTCGTCCACGGCCGGGGCCGGGGAACTCTACATCGGGCTCGCGTTTTCCGGCGGCGGCATGCGGGCGACCGCCTTTGCCTATGGCATGCTTGAGGAACTGCGGGCCGCAGGGGTCGAAACCGGCACCCCGGATGGCCTGCTGGGCCAGGTGCGGCTGGTTTCAGGGGTTTCGGGCGGATCCGTCATGGCGGCGCAGCTTGGCCTCTACGGTCCGGCGGGCCTGCGCGGCTTTCGCGAGCGCTACCTCATCACCGACGCCGAGACCTACATGGTGACTTCCGGCCTCAATCCCCTGACGATCCTGAAGGGGGTCGCTGGCGGCGTGAACGGACGGGACACGTTCGGGCGCTATCTGGACGAGGTGCTGTTCAGGGGCGCGACCTTCGCCGACCTGCAGCGGTCGCGGATCAAGACCTGGATCAATGCAACCGACATGGCGAACAACACGCCGTTCCTGTTCAGTCCTGAAACCTTTGACGCGCTGTGTTCGGACCTGTCCAAAGTGCGCCTGTCCGAGGCCGTTGCCGCATCGGCGGCCTTTCCGCTGGTCTTCACGCCGATTGTCCTCGAAGCGCATCAGGGAAAGTGCACCTATCAGGAGCCGGACTGGTTGACAGCGGCGCGCTACAACCCCGAGGCCACCGCCGCGATGCGGGCGCATGCGCGGGCCCTGGAAAGCTACACGAACCCAAGCGAAGTGAAGTTCGTCAAGCTGCTGGACGGCGGGATCACCGACAATTTCGGAACAACCGGTCTAGCCGTGGAGCGGGCGCGGGCGCAGCTGCCCCACGCGCCCCTGACCGCCGAGGAGGCGGTAAAGCTGAAGCGGATGCTGTTTCTGGTGGCCAATGCCGGGGTCGAGGAAGACTACGACTGGACCCAGAGGGTGGCCGGACCCGGCGGGGTCAACCTTGCGACCTCGATTGCCGCCAGCGCGATGGCGGCGGCCAGCCGGTCCGGCTACGACTCCATGCGGGGCGAATTGCGGCTGTGGGAAAGCGAATTGATCGAATGGCGCTGCGCCTTGCCTCTGACAGAGGTACGGCGGCTGCGCGGGTCGGCGGCAGGATGGGACTGCAAGGACGTCAAGATCTTCGTCGGTGAAGCAAGCTTCGCCAGTCTGCCTGCCGTGCGCCGGGACAATCTGAACGCCGTGCCGACACGGCTGAAACTGACCGTGGCAGAGGTGGATATGGTGATCGAGGCGGGCCGGATGGCCACGCGGATGACGCCCGAGTTCAACGGCTTTCTCGCGTCGCTGGACGACAATCCGGTCGAAGGGCGGATCGCGGCGGGTGGTCGGCGTGTGGTGCCGCTTGACTGATCAGCGGTTCGAGACGCGCGCCTGATAGGCGGCGAGGTCCTCGATCAGGGCCTGACCCACAGGCCGGTCGTGACGGCTGCAGAATTCCTCCCAGACGGCGGCAAACGGCAGGTCCTTCAGCTCTTCGGTCAGGAGCAGCCGGGCGGTATGGTCCAGAGCGGCCTCGGCGGCCTTCAGGCGGGCCTGTGGAAGAAGGTGCGCGCGCAGCAGGGCCTTTTGCATGTTCCGTGTGCCGATGACCCAGGCGGCGGTGCGGCTTATGGTGGCGTCGAAGAAATCAAGTCCGATATGCGTGCGTCCCAGCAGGTCCGCAAAGACAAGTTCCTGCGCCATGGCCAGGATATCGTCGTTCAGAAGGATCACGTGGTCGCTGTCCCAACGCATCGGTCGCGAGACGTGGAGGAGCAGGCGGTCCACGGAAAGTGCGACCGAGGAAAGCTTGTCCGCGACGCTTTCCGTCGGGTGGAAATGGCCCATGTCCAGACAAAGGACGAGACTGCGACGGATGGCATAACCGAGGTAGAACTCATGGCTGCCGACGGTCATCGCTTCGACCCCGATGCCGAACAGCTTGGACTCGACGGCATCAAGGAGATGCGCCTTGTCGTGGGGTTCGGCCAGCATGGCGTCCAGCGACGCCTCAAGCCGCCGCCGGGCGGCCATGCGGTCGACCGGGATGTCCTTTGACCCGTCCGGCACCCAGATGTTGTTCACCGCCGGGCTGCCAAGTGTGGCCCCCATCCGTGCTGCGATCTCGCGGCAGCGGCGGCCGTGCTCGATCCAGAAGTCGCGGATGCCTGGATCGGGATGCGACAGCGTCAGGTTGTCGTCGGCCTTGGCATGGGCAAAGAAGGTCGGGTTGAAATCAAGGCCGATGCCTTGCGCCTTCGCCCATTCGACCCAGGGGGCGAAGTGACGGTACTCGATGGCATCCCGGTCCGGGGTTTCCGAGGTGTCGAGGTAGAAGGCATGCAGGTTAAGCCGGTGACGCCCCGGTATGCGGGAATAGGCGAACTCCAGGTCTGCGCGCAACTCGTCAGGCGTACGGGCGCGGCCCGGGTGGTTGCCGGTCGCCTGGATGCCGCCGCCCGAGGTGCCGGACTTGCGTTCAAATCCGCCGACGTCGTCGCCCTGCCAGCAATGGACCGAGATCGGAATCGAACCAAGGGCGGCCATGGCAACCTCGGTGTCGACACCCCATTCGGCAAAGCGTTCCTGCGCGGCGGCATAGGCCTTGGTCATCAGTGCGTCCCTCCCCGGACGGTCTCAGCGCGTGAAGGCCTGCACGTTCCCGGCATCGACGTTCAGGATGTTGCCGGTCGACTTGGCCGAAAGGTCGGAGGCAAAGAAATAGACACCCTCGGCGATGTCCTCGGGGTACACCGACCGCTTCAGCATCGACCGGTTGCGGTACATCTCCTCAAGCCCTTCCTTGTCGGTCTTGTAGGTGCTGGCGCGCTGGTCCAGCCACTCCCCCGACCAGATCTTCGATCCGCGCAGGACCGCGTCGGGGTTCACCACATTGACCCGGATTCCCGCCTCGGCCCCTTCCAGCGCCAGACAGCGCGCAAGATGGATCTCGGCGGCCTTGGCCGTGCAGTAGGCGCTGGCATTCGGGCTGGCGGCAAGACCGTTCTTCGAGGCGACAAAGATCACCGACCCGCCCATGCCCTGTGCCCGGAACAGCCTGAACGCCTCACGGCTGACCAGGAAATAGCCGGTGGACAGGATGTCCATGTTCTGGTTCCAGACGGCTAGTGTGGTGTCCTCGACCGGCGCGGAACTCGCGATCCCGGCGTTCGACACCAGAATGTCGACCCCGCCGAACTCCAAGGATGCTTCCCGGAAGGCCGCGATCACTTCGTCTTCCCGGGTCACGTTCATCGGGACGGTGCGCACCACGTCGCGGCCATGCCGGGCTGCAAGGTTGTCCGCCGTGCGCAGCAGAGCTTCGGCGTCGATGTCGGCAAGGACGACGCAGGCGCCCTCTCGCAGCATCCGCTCGGCCGTGGCCGATCCGATCCCGCCAGCGCCCCCCGTCACCAGCGCCACCCGGCCCGCCAGCGCCTTGGGCTTCGGCATCCGCTGCAGCTTGGCCTCTTCAAGAAGCCAGTATTCGATGTCGAACGCTTCCTGTTCCGGCAGTCCGCAGTATTCCGACACCGTGTCGGCCCCCCGCATCACGTTGATCGCGTTGACGTAGAACTCGCCCGAGATGCGAGCCGTGGCCTTGTCCTTGGCGAAGGTCAGCATGCCGACGCCCGGCACCAGGTAGACCACGGCATTCGGGTCGCGCAGGGGTGGGCTGTCCGGGCGCTTGCAGCGGTCGTAATAGGCGGCATAGGCAGCGCGGTAGTCCTCGACCTGTGAGGCCAGCGCGCCAAGGCAGGCCTCGATATCCGGACTGGCCGGATCGAAGTCAACGACCAGCGGGCGGATCTTGGTACGCAGGAAATGGTCCGGGCAGGACGTGCCAAGCGCCGACAGCGGTTTCAATCTGGCCGAACTGACGAACTCCAGTACCGCAGGTTGATCGTCAAAGTGCCCGGCCATGGCGTGATCCTTCGAGATCATCCCCCGGATCGCCGGCATCAGACGCGCGGCAACCGCGCGACGGTCCTGTGCTGGCAAACTCGCAAAGACCGGGCCTCCGAAGATGGCCTTGCCCGCGGTTTCGGCGGCAAACCAGTCCATCGCCTTCTGGATCGTCGCCAGCGTCAGGGCATAGCAGGCCTCGGCATCGTCGTCCCAGGTGAACAGCCCGTGGCTTTCCAGGACAACACCCTTGGCCTTCGGGTTCTCTTGGCAGAACTTCTCCAGCCAGAGACCCAGTTCGTACCCCGGACGCTTCCACGGCAGCCAGCCAATCTCGTCGCCGAACACCTGTTTGGTCAATGCACGCGAGTTTCTTGCCGCCGCGACGGCGATGATCGCGTCGGGGTGCATGTGGTCGACGTGTTTCTTCGGCACGTAGGCGTGGAGCGGCGTGTCGATGCTGGCGGCACGCGGGTTCAGCTTGAAGGTGCAATGCGGCAGGTAGCCGACCATTTCATCCTCATGCTCCGCGCCCCGGTACAGCCCCTTCAAGGCCCGCAGCTTGTCCATGTACAGCGTGGCGAAACCATCCATCCTGATGGAGCCCACATCGCCGCCAGAACCCTTGACCCACATCACCTCGACCGGTTGTCCGGTCAGCGGGTCGGTCTCGATCACCTTCGCGCTGGTGTTGCCGCCGCCATAGTTGGTGATTCGCTTGTCCGAGCCCAGCAGGTTTGAGCGGTAGAGCAGTTTCTCCGGCTCGGTCATCCCCAGGACCTTGCCGGAATCCCAAAGGTTTTTCAGCCTGTTGGCGCTGGCGCTCACGATCCGTCCTCCAAAGTCATCGCGGTCGAATGTGCCAGAAAGACGGGCCAAGTCAATCAAAAGCAATCATGATCAATCACGCTGCAGCGCAGAAACCAAAGAGATGATCGAAAATGATTGACAGTGAGCGATATCGATGGAATCGTCCGGCAGTGGGAGGACGGAATGCACGAAAGCGAACGGCACCGGATCATTCTGTCTGCGGTCGAGGGTCGTCCCGTCGTGACCGTGGCCGATCTCGTCACGCTCACCGGCGCGTCCGAGGCGACGATCCGTCGCGACATCGCCACGCTGCATGTCCAGAACCGCTTGCGCCGGGTGCGGGGCGGCGCAGAATCCGTCTCGCCGCCGCAGTTTGTCGGCATCAACGCCCGGCCGTTCTCGGTCAATGAAGGCATCCGCCTGGCTGAAAAGCGGGCTATCGCAAGGGCCGCAGCGGACCTTTGCGCCGACGGCGCGCCGATCATCATCAACGGCGGCACGACGACGTTCCAGATGGTGCATCCGCTGACCGCGCTGAAGCTGCAGGTTTTCACCAACAGCTTCCCGATTGCCGAGCACCTGCTCAAGCACAGCCGCAACACCGTGCTTCTGCCCGCCGGTGCGATCTACCGCGAGCAGGACATCATCCTGTCGCCGTTCGATGACGACGGGTCGCGGCATTTCTACGCCCGCCGGATGTTCATGGGCTGCCGGGGTCTGGGGCCTTTGGGCCTGATGGAGGGCGATCCCCTTCTCGCGCAGGCCGAGCAGAAGCTGAT
>JBIJDO010000107.1:0-8214 GCA_044344105.1 Tabrizicola sp. | reverse complement strand
TTTCGGCAGCCAGCGCATCACCCATTCCGCCCCGATGATCGCCATCAGGAACGACTTCGGATTCCGGTTCAGGGTCGAACAGATCATCAGCCCACCGGGCTTCAGAAGCTCCTGGCAGGCCGTAAGGTAAGCCTGCGGGTCGGCCACATGCTCGACCACCTCCATGTTCAGGACGACATCGAACCGCTCGCCCGCCGCCGCAAGCGCCTCGGCCGTGGTGTGGCGGTAGTCGATGGTCAGCCCCGACTGTTCGGCATGCAGTCGCGCCACCGGGATGTTGCGGGCCGCCGCATCCGCGCCGACCACCTCGGCCCCGAGCCGCGCCATCGGTTCCGCCAACAGCCCGCCGCCGCAGCCGATGTCCAGGATGCGCAGGCCCTTGAAGGGTAAGGGTCCGGCAAGGTCCCGCCCGAATTCGGCGGCGATCTGCGCGCAGATATAGTCCAGCCGGCAGGGGTTCAGCATGTGCAAGGGCTTGAACTTGCCGTTCGGGTCCCACCATTCCGCGGCCATCGCCTCGAACTTGGCCACTTCTGCCGGGTCGACCGTGTCCACCGTCATTGCCGTCTCCTTCCCCGCCTGTGCCTGACTTGCCCTTCGACTCCGGGTCCGCCCCTCGCTATATAGGGGGAACATGGATCAGAGATCAGGTCAAAAGCGCGCAGTCGAGTTTCTGTACCCGCCGATCGAGCCCTTCGATCAGCGCGTCATCGACATGGGCGATGGCCACCGGGTCTATGTCGAACAATGCGGTCAACCGGACGGCATCCCCGTCCTCGTGTTCCATGGCGGTCCCGGTGGCGGCTGTTCCCCGGCGATGCGGCGCTATTTCGACCCGCGCGCCTACCGGATCGTGCTCTTCGACCAGCGCGGCTGCGGCCGGTCGCGCCCGCATGCCTCGGTCACCGCAAACACCACCTGGCATCTGGTCGAGGATGTCGAGGTGATCCGCAAGACCCTTGGCATCGACCGCTTCATCGCATTCGGCGGCAGCTGGGGGGCGACCCTCGCCTTGGTCTACGCCATCCAGCATCCCGACCGGATCAGGCATCTGGTCCTGCGCGGCGTGTTCCTCATGACCAGGGCCGAGCTGGACTGGTTCTACGGCGGCGGGGCGGGCGCCTTCTTCCCCGAACTGTGGTCGCGCTTTGTCGAGGTCATTCCCGAAGCCGAGCGCGGCGACCTGATCGCGGCCTATCACCGGCGGCTCTTTTCGGGCAATCTGGTCGAGGAAACCCGCTTTGGCCGCATCTGGGCCAACTGGGAAAACGCCCTCGCCTCGATCCAGAACGAAGGAGCGCTGGGCGAAAGCCCGTCGGACTATGCCCGCGCCTTCGCCCGGCTTGAGAACCACTTCTTCCAGAACGCGGGCTTTCTGGAAGGCGATGGCTGGATCCTGCGCGAACGGAAACGGATCGAACACCTGCCCGCGACCATCGTGCAGGGCCGCTACGACATGATCTGCCCGCCCCATTCCGCCTGGTCGCTCGCCAAAGGCTGGACCCGCTGCAATCTGCGCATGATCGGCATGGCCGGTCACGCCCTGTCCGAACCCGGCATCAGCGAGGCGCTGGTCGGCGTGATGGACGCACTCAGGTAGGCCGGGTTACAGACCGGCTCACGCCCTTTTCCCCACCATCGCCACGCCCAGCGCTTCCAGCGCCTTCGCCTCGATGCACCCGGCGTCCAGACCTGCCACCCGGTACATCGCCTCGGGCGAGGCCTGGTCGATGAACACATCCGGCAGGACCAGCGCGCGGAACTTCAACCCCCGGTCGAACACGCCCGCTTCGGCCAGCAGTTGGGCGACATGACTGCCGAAGCCTCCGACCACGCCTTCCTCTACCGTCAGCAGCGCCTCGTGCTCCCGCGCCAGCCGCAGGATCAGGTCCCGGTCCAGGGGCTTGGCAAACCGCGCGTCGGCCACCGTGACGGAAACGCCCCGAGCGGCCAAAGCCTCCGCCGCCTTCAGGCTTTCGCTCAACCGCGTCCCGAAGGACAGGAGCGCCACGCGGGTCCCTTCCCGCAGCACCCGACCCCGCCCGATCTCGACCGGCAAACCGCGCGCGGGCATTTCCACCCCCACGCCCTCACCGCGCGGATAGCGGAAGGCAATCGGGCCGCTCTCATGCGCCGCAGCCGTCGCGACCATATGCACCAGCTCCGCCTCGTCCGCCGCCGCCATCACCACGAACCCCGGCAGGCTGGACAGGAAGCCGACGTCGAACGCCCCCGCATGCGTCGCCCCGTCCGCCCCGACCAGCCCCGCGCGGTCGATGGCAAACCGCACCGGCAGACGCTGGATCGCTACATCGTGCACGACCTGATCGTACCCGCGCTGCAGAAACGTCGAATAGATCGCGCAGAACGGCTTCATCCCCCCCGCCGCCAGCCCGGCCGAGAAGGTCACGGCATGCTGTTCCGCAATCCCCACGTCAAAACAACGTTTCGGGAACCGCCCGGCAAAGAGGTCCAGCCCGGTTCCGTCCGGCATCGCCGCCGTGACCGCGACAATCTTCGGGTCACGCTCGGCCTCGGCGATCAGGCTTTGCGCAAAGACCTTGGTATAGGACGGCGCATTCGACGCCGCCTTGACCTGCACGCCGGTCTGCACATCGAACTTGCCCGTTGCATGGCCCTTGTCCCGCGCCGCCTCGGCCGGGGCAAATCCCTTGCCCTTCTGCGTCAGCACATGGATCAGCACCGGCCCCGTCGCCCGCGCCTTCACCGTCCGCAGCACCGGCAGAAGCTGGTCCAGGTCATGCCCGTCGATCGGCCCGACATAGTCGAACCCGAGCGATTCAAACAGCGTCCCGCCGACCGCCATGCCCTTCAGCATGTCCTTGGCCCGCTTCGCCCCCTCCTGCAGCGGACCCGGCAGCAGGCTGACAAACCCCTTCGCCACCTGTTTCAAATCCTGCATCGGCGCTTCGGCATAAAGCTTCGACAGATAGGCCGACAAGGCCCCCACCGGCGGGGCAATCGACATCTCGTTGTCGTTCAAGACCACGAAAAGCCGCTTCTTCAGATGTCCGGCGTTGTTCATCGCCTCGAACGCCATGCCCGCCGACATCGCCCCGTCGCCGATCACCGCAATCGCGTCACCGGGGTCGCCCCCCAGCTCGGCCGCCATGGCAAAGCCCAGCGCCGCGCTGATCGAGGTGCTGGAATGCGCCGCCCCGAACGGGTCATACGGGCTTTCCGACCGTTTGGTGAACCCGCTGAGGCCCCCCTCCATCCGCAGGGTGCGGATCCGGTCCCGCCGCCCGGTCAATATCTTGTGTGGATAGCACTGGTGGCCCACATCCCAGATCAGCTTGTCGCGCGGGGTGTCGAAGACAGCGTGCAGGGCGACCGTCAGTTCCACCACGCCCAGGCCCGCGCCCAGATGCCCGCCGGTCACGCTGACCGCAGAGATCGTCTCGGCCCGCAACTCTCCGGCCAGCTGATGCAGGTCCCGATCCGACAGCGCCTTCAGGTCGGCGGGCAGCGTCACGCGGTCAAGGAGCGGAGTAGCGGGTCGGTCGGTCATCATGCCTGCCTTCAAGCCTTAGGTGTCGCGCGCGATAACGAAGCGTGCCGCCGCGATCAAGTTGGCCGCAGCCTTTCCATACCCGCCCAGCGCCGCCTCCGCCTCGGCCACCAGCTCTGCCGCCCGTCTCCGTCCGCCCTCCAGCCCAAGCAGCGAGACGAAGGTCGCTTTCCCGGCTTCGGCGTCCTTGTGCAGGCGCTTGCCGGTTTTGGCCTCGTCGCCGGTCACGTCCAGAATGTCATCCGCGATCTGGAAGGCCAGCCCCAGCGCAGCGGCATATCGGCGCAAGGGTGCCGGATCCGCCCCGGCGATCACTGCCCCCGCCTCGGCGGCAAAGCCGATCAGCGCCCCGGTCTTGCCCGCCTGCAGGGCCGTGATCTCGTCCAGCGTCAGCGCCCGCCCCGCGGTTTCGGCCGCGATGTCCAGCGCCTGTCCCAGCACCATCCCATCGATGCCCGAGGCCCGCGCGAGACCGCCGACCAGGGCGATCCGAACCTCTGCCGACCCCAATGCCGGGTCACAGAGCAGCTCGAAGGCCAGCGTCTGCAGGGCATCCCCGGCAAGGACCGCCGTCGCCTCGTCCCACTTCCGATGCACCGTCGGCTGCCCGCGCCGCAAGTCGTCGTCGTCCATGCATGGCAAATCATCGTGCACGAGGGAATAGGCATGAAGGGCTTCAATGGCAGCGGCAGCCGAAACCGCCCGCACCTCGGGAATCCCCAGCAGCCGCGTACCTTCCAGCACCAGAAAGCCGCGCAGCCGCTTGCCGCCGCGCAAGGCATAGCGCATCGCATCCGTCACCGGCTGATCCGCGCGTCCCGCCAGCGCCTTTTGCAGCCGCGCCTCGATCAGCGCCGCGTCCGCCGCCAGCCGTCCGGGAAAACTCACATCCCCTCCGCCGGGGTCGTGCCTACCGCCCGGCCTTCCTGCGCCCGGATCAGTTCGACCTTCTCCTCGGCTTCGGCCAGCTTCTTCGCGCAATAGGCCTTCAGCGCGGCCCCCCGCTCATAGAGCGCAATCGACTGTTCCAGCGGCACTTCGCCCCGCTCCAGCGCGCCCACCACCTGCTCCAGCGCGGCCATGGCTTCCTCGAAGCTCATCGTCTCAATGGCTTTCTCGCTCATCGACCCCGCTCCTCCAAGACGCCCACATGTGCGGCGACCGATGCCGCCAGCGCATCCAGATCATAGCCGCCTTCCAGTGTCGAGACCACCCGCCCGCCGGCGAATTCGCACAGATGCCGGGTCAGCCAGGCATAGTCCTCCGCCTGCCATTCAAGTCCCGCCAGCGGATCGTCGGCATGGGCATCGAACCCGGCGGATATGAGCATGAGTTCAGGTTTCCACTCCTCCAGCGCGGGGAACACCACCCGCTCATAGACCTGACGCATGTCATGCCCGCTCCCGCCCCCGCGCAGCGGCAGGTTCATGATCTGGCCATGCGCGCCTTTTTCGTCAGGCTTCCCGCTGCCCGGATAAAGCGGCATCTGGTGGCTTGAGACGAACAGACAGCGCCCCTCGTCCCAGAGAAGGTCCTGCGTCCCGTTGCCGTGATGCACGTCGAAATCCACGATGGCGACACGGGCCAGCCCATGGTGATCCAGCGCCTGCTTCGCCCCGATGGCCACCGTCCCGAACAGACAGAACCCCATCGCGATGTCGCGTTCGGCATGGTGGCCGGGGGGGCGTCCGGCGACAAAGGCTGTCTTCGCCTCTCCCGCCACGACCGAATCCACCGCCGCGCAGATCCCTCCGACCGCCCGCAGCGCGGCCTCAAGAGACCCTGGCGAAAGGAAGGTATCCGCATCCAGCTGCGCCCAGCCCTCTTCCGGCGTGGCGGCCTTCACCCGCGCCAGATAGGACGCCGGATGACAGCGCAGCACATCCGTCTCGTGCCCCACCGGACAATCCCGCCGCTCCACCGGCAAGCCGGCCAGCCCCCGCGCCACCGCCGCCAGCCGCTCGACCCGCTCTGGATGCCCCGGAGGCGTCACATGGCCGCGGAATGCCTCATGCGTGAAAACAAGCACCACCCAGCCTCATTCTTCGTCCAGAAGTATCCCACGGGGGTTCGGGGGTGTGAAACCCCCGATCACGCGGCCAGCAGAACGTCAGTCCGGCTGCAGCATGTATCCCTCGCCCCGTACCGTCTGCAGATAGCGCGGCACTTTCGGGTCTTCCTCGATCTTCCGCCTGAGGCGCGTGATCTGCACATCCACGGCCCGCTCCTGCGCCGCCTCGTCGCCCTGGTCCGCCACCAGCCTCTCCCGCGAGATGGCGACGCCGGGTGCCGCCGCAAAGACCCGCATCAGCGCCGCCTCGGTCGCGGTCAGACGGACCGGCATGTCGCCGCGCCACATCTCACCCCGGTCAAGATCGTAGCGGACCGTCCCCAGATGCAGGAACTGCCGCACCGGCTCTGCCGCCTTTTCCTGCGGCACGCGGCGCAGGATCGCGTTGATCCGAAGCAGAAGCTCCCTCGGCTCGAACGGCTTGACCAGATAGTCGTCCGCCCCCGCCTCCAGCCCCTCGATCCGGTTCGCCGCCTCGCCCCGCGCGGTCAGAAGCAGGATCGGAGTCGCCATCTTCTTCCGGAGGTCGCGCGTCAGGGTCACCCCGTCTTCACCGGGCATCATCACGTCCAGGACAATCAGGTCGAACTCCAGCCCGCCGAGGATGCGCCGGGCCTGCGCTGCATCGCGCGCGACGGAAACCAGGAACCCGTTCCGCACCAGGAACTTCTGCAACAGGCCCCGGATACGTTCGTCATCATCGACGATCAAGAGATGCGCGTCCGGGACCATCAGCCGCCATCCTTCATGCGGTTGTACTGGCGCCGCATTTCCGGGTCCATCATCGCTTCCAGAACCTGCCGGAAACCCTGCACCGCCTGCGGCCCCGCCGCGCGATACGCCGCCCGCATCCGCGCCCGCTGCGCGTCCGAGAGTTCCCGTTCCAGCATCTGTCCCTTGTCCGTCAAATGCAGATGCCGTTCCCGCGCATCCACCTTGCCCTTCTCGCTTCGCACAAGGCCATCCTCGATCAAGGTGCGCAACACACGATTCAACGACTGCTTTGTAACACCAAGGATCGACAGGAGGTTCGAGACCGTCGTTCCGGGCGCGCGGTGGATGAAATGGATCGCCCGGTGATGCGCCCGCCCGTAGTCCTTGCCCTCCAGGATGCGGTCCGGGTCAGCCGTGAACCCGCGATAGGCGAAGAACATCGCCTCGATGCCCTTGCGCAGCTGCTCGTCGGTCAGGAACAGCAGGTTCTCTCCGCCAGGGTGTTCGGCCATCGGTTTCTCCTTTCGCCGGAATTTACGTCAGCCTTGTTGACTTTCCAAGCACGAACCCGTAACCCTCACCCGATTTCGCGCAAGAATCTGTCCGAAGCGGACCTTTCGGGCGCAACTTTCGCAAAGATGGAGGCCAGGATGGCAGCTTATGACGATCGCGACGGGTTCATCTGGATGGACGGCAAGCTGGTGGAATGGCGTTCCGCGAACGTCCACATCCTGACGCACGCCCTGCACTATGCCTCCTCGGTCTTCGAAGGCGAGCGTTGCTACAACGGCAGGATCTTCAAGGGCCACGAACATTCGCTGCGCCTTCTTGAATCCGGTCGCCTCCTCGACATGCCGATCCCCTACACCGCCAATGAGATCGACGCGGCGAAGGAAGAGGTCCTGAAAGCCAACGGTCTGACCGACGCCTATGTCCGCGCCGTGGCCTTCCGCGGTGCGGGCGACGAGATGGGTGTCGCCTCGCTTGGCAACCCGGTCCGCCTCGCCATCGCCTGCTGGTCCTGGGGCGCCTATTACGGCGACGCCAAGATGCAGGGCGCCAAGCTCGACATCGCCAAATGGAAGCGGCCCTCGCCTGAAACCATCCCCACCGCCGCCAAGGCTGCCGGTCTCTACATGATCTGCACCATGTCGAAGCATGCCGCGATGGCCAAGGGCTGCAGTGACGCGCTCTTCTACGACTTCCGCGGCTATGTGGCCGAGGCGACGGGGGCCAACATCTTCTTCGTCAAGGACGGCGAGGTCCATACCCCGAACCCGGACTGCATCCTGAACGGCATCACCCGGCAAACCGTGATCGGGATGCTGAAGGACATGCAGATCAAGGTCCACGAGCGGTACATCATGCCCGAGGAACTCGCGACGTTCGAACAGTGCTGGCTCACCGGCACCGCGGCCGAGGTCACACCGGTCGGCCAGATCGGTGACCACATGTTCGAGGTGGGCGACCTGACCAGGCGTGTCGCGACCGAATACGAAAAACTGGTCCGGTCCTGAAGGTCAGGTTTCCCAGGCGCGGCGAGTCGTTTGCCGGGTCTTGCGACCCGAAGGTCCGGCCTTTGTCGGTTGCGAAACTTTGATGTCCCTGTCGGCGCACCGTCTTCTTGCCTGAAACAATGCCTGGGGTGCCGGGCGTGGTTTCCGCTGCCAGCCCGCATGCAGCTTGTTTCGTGCCGGTGAACCTGCCACCTTGGGCCCGGACCGATGAGCCCATCTTTATGTCGCTGTCGAGGATCGATTGACTCGCCCGTTTCCCCAGGTTTCCGCGTCCTTTCGCGCCGTGCTTCTTGGTCTGGTCGCGGTCGATCTTGTCCTCATCGGGATCAACGTCGCCGCCTCGCTGCTGCAGTCGGGCGGGGTGATTTCGGCGGTTCCGG
>JBIJDO010000106.1:0-8223 GCA_044344105.1 Tabrizicola sp. | reverse complement strand
TGTCGCCTTCATCCAGCCAGATCGCCGCGCGGATCAGCGCCTTGGTCAGGGCGAGGGTCGTGTTCGGGTTCGCCTCGACGAATTCGGCCTTCAGGCCAAAGACCTTTTCCGGGTTGTTCTTCCAGATGTCGGCATCGGTGATCACCGGCACACCGATGCCCTTCGCCACCGCCGCCTGGTTCCAGGGTTCGCCGACCGAATAGCCAAGGATCGTCCCCGCCTCCAGGGTCGCGGGCATCTGCGGTGGCGGCGTGACCGAGATCAGCACTTCGCCGCCGATCTGGCCCGAGACGTCATCGGGCGAATAGAGGCCGGGGTTGATCCCGCCCGCCGCCAGCCAGTAGCGCAGCTCGTAATTGTGGGTCGAGACGGGAAACACCATGCCCAGATTGAACGGCGTGCCGGCATCGGCATAGGCTTCGATCACCGGCTTCAGCGCATCGGCCTTGATCGGGTGGGCGGGCTTGTCGCCGTCCATCGGCACGTTGGCCTTCATCTCGTCCCAGATCGCGTTCGACACGGTGATCGCGTTGCCGTTCAGGTCCATCGAGAACGGTGTCACCAGCGCGGCCTTGGTGCCATAGCCGATGCTGGCCGCAATCGGCTGCCCGGCCAGCATATGCGCCCCGTCCAGTTCGCCCGACACCACGCCGTCCAGCAGAACCTTCCAGTTCGACTGCGCCACCAGCGTCACCGACAGGCCCTCGTCCTCGAAGAACCCCTTCTCCTTGGCAATCGCCAGCGGGGCCATGTCGGTCAGCTTGATGAAGCCAAGCGTCAGTTCGTCCTTCTCGATGCCGGGGGTTTCGGCGAAGGCGGGCATCGACAGGGCGGTTGAAAGCAGAAGTGCGGAAAGGCGGGTCATGGTTTGGGTACCTCGTGGCCTGAAATGGAAAAAGCCGCCGGACCCTTCGTCTGGAAGACGATGGACCCAAGCGGCATTGCTCGGCTTTCCCGTGTGTGGGACAGGCGCTGTGAGACACCATTGCCTCGGCGCTTGATCTCAGAGTGCCACGCTGCGGCGCGGCGTCAACTCACGACGCGCCCGCTAAGCGTTCGCAATACGGAAATTTCCCGACGCTGCAACGCAGCGCCCAAAAATTCAGCACACGGGCACGCCGGGGTCGAAGACCTGAGCATCAAAGAAGCGATCTGCGGGTAGAATCAGCCTGCCTCGGGACGAGGCAACCGGGGTTGGCCGATCCAGGGATCCCTCGACCTTGGCGCTTGCCGCAGGCAGATCAGCCCCGGTCGAGGCAAGATGCAGACGATAAAGGTCGCTGCGGAAAACCCGGGCAGCCGAGACTTGCGCGGCCTCGGGGTCAAGCCGGTGCCGCAGCGCCAGCCGCGCGCCGATCCAGCCCGCCTGACTGCGCCAGGGAAATCCCGCCGCCCCGTCGTGGAACCGCAGGAAGCCGGGCACGGTCCGTTCCTGACCATCGGGCGCAATCACCAGCCGTCCGGTCAGGCTGCGTTCGATCACCTCGGCCGAAACCCCCAGCCGCCCCGGAGCCGCCAGAATCTCGCTTGCCACCGACAGGTTCGCCGCCTGACCCAGCCAGCGCCCCGCCCGCCAGACCGCACGGATCAGGCGGCCTGCCAAGTCCGGCTCGGCCTCGGCCCAGCCGGACCGGACCGCCAGCACCTTTTCCGGAGCCGCCGCCCAGATCGTACTGGTGGGCAGGATCAGCACGCCCGCGCCCCGGTCCACCGCGACCGACCCGCGCGGCTCGCCGACGCAGAAGGCATCGACCTCGCCCGCAGCCAGGGCATCCGGCATCAGCGGCGGCGGAACCGTGACGATCTCCACCCCCGGGGGCAGCGGCTGGCCCAAGCCCTCCAGCCAATAGCGCACAAGGTCGTGGTGCATCGAGAACAGGTATGGCACTGCGATCCGCAGACCCGCCCCCGCCGCCGCGAGGAGCGCAAGACCCGTGCCCCGGGCATCGCCGAAATCCGTGGTCCCCATCCGCACCGCAAGACCCCGCGAGACCCCAATGGCATTGCCGTTCAGGTTCAGGACCGACAGCACGTCGAACCGCGCCGGGCCGCCCAGACCCAGCGCCATCGCCACCGGCACCGGGGCAAGCATGTGCGCCGCCGCAACCGATCCCAGCGCCAGCAGATCGCGCAAGGCCGACCAGCTTGGGGCAGCCACGAGGTCCAGCGTCAGACCCTCTTCCTCGGCAAAGCCCATCGCTTCGGCCACGATCAACGGCGCGGAATCGACCAGCGGCAGAAAGCCCAGACGCATCGCCACGGTCATTTCAGCAGCTCCGCTGCCGTGACCAGCGCCGCAGCCACTTCCGCCAGCTTCTTGCCCTGATCCATCGCCGCCTTCCGCATCAGGGCATAGGCCTCATCCTCGCCGATGCCTTTCGCACGCATCAGGATGCCTTTCGCCCGGTCGATCACCTTGCGCTCTTCCAGCGCCCGGCGCGTTTCGGCCAGTTCGGCGCGCATCTTCTGCATCATGTGAAAGCGGGCAATCGCGGCATCCAGCACCGGGCGGATGCGATGAGGCCCAAGCCCGGCGACGACATAAGCCGACACTCCCGCCTCGATCGCCGCCCGGGTCATGCTGCCGTCGCTTTCATCGACGAACATCGCCACCGGGCGCTGCAAGGGCGCGCTGGCGAGCGTCAACTCCTCGATCGCATCGCGCGACGGGCTTCCCGCGTCGATCAGCACCAGGTCGGGGTTCCGCTCGGCGATCTTGCGGGCAAGGCCGATCTCGTCGCCGATCACCAGCACCTCGTAGTCACCCGCCTCGCGCAGACCTTCGACGATCATGATCGCGCGGTCGCGGTCCTTTTCGACAATGACAATGGAAAGGGGCGTGGCCATCCCTTCCCTAGGCATGACCGGGCATCCCGACGACAACGGCTTGGCGACAATCCAGTCTGCTGCGGCAGCGCAGATGATCAATCCTTGCGCAGCCGGGACGACATCTGCTGCAGAATGTGGCGCGTGCGGAACGCCGCCAGTGTCAGGAAAACAGCTGCAGATCCCGAAACAGCGCCGGCCATCTTGCAAGCCGGGCCTCCGTGGCCTTCGGATCGACCTTCGCCACGGCATGGGTCACCAGGTTCAGCAGAGACGCCAACGGTCCGGTGCTTTCGACGAAAGCGCCCGACCGGGTGGCGACGTGGAATACGAAGGGGGTAAGCGGGGCCGCCCAGGTGTTCAACTCGTCGGTTGCGACCACAACTGACATACCAAGGGAGACCGCGCGCTGGACGATGGCTTCAGCCTCGCGCGCGTAGGGGATTGTATCGACCAGAAACAGCACCGAACGGGTCGGCGGGGCGATCCATTCCGCCAGCCCGCCGTCATGCGGCGAGACGAACTGGACGCCCGGACGTACGATCGATAACCGGCGGGCAAAGTCTTCTGCAGCGCCCCGGACAGTCTGGAAGCCGGTGACATAGATCTGCGTCGCGGCATGAAGGGCTGCCATCGCCTGTCCCCATTCCGGACGGACCACCTGCTCTGACAGGGCCAGCATCGCCTCGGCATCGCGGCGGATCAGATCGCCGGTCTCGCCGTCCAGAAGCCGCACACTGGCTGCCGCCGGCAGGACAGCAGTCACGCGCGATTGCAGATCAGCCTTGAGTGCCGACAGCCCGCGATAGCCCATACGGCGCAGGAACCGGCTGACGGTGATCTCGCTGACCCTCGTCTTCGTCGCAATCGATGCCCCGGTCTCCAGCCCCAGCGCGGCTTCGTTGCGTGTGAACCATTGCGCCAGCGTGGCCTCGGATCGCGTCAAGTTGCCATCGATCGCCTGCAAGCGCAGCTGCAACGGCGAAAGGTCAGATGGGGTGGCTGGCGTCATGTTGATGTATCTTGCAGCATTATCATTTCATGTTAGCTTTCTGTCATCCGCGACGCAAGAATCGCACGCAACCTTCACCACAGGGGTCCCCGAATGAAACCGATCCTTCTTGCCTTGCCGCTGACGCTTGCCGCCACGGCCAGCCTGTCCGAGACGCTCGCCCTCTACAACTGGGGCGACTACATCAACCCCGAGGTTCTGACCGCTTTCACCGCCGAAACTGGGATCAAGGTGACGCTCGACACCTTTTCCTCGAACGAAGAGATGCTGGCCAAGATCCAGGCTGGTGCAACCGGCTACGACATCGTATTTCCGTCGGTCTGGATGCAGGACATCATGGTCAAGCTTGACCTTCTGCACGAAACGAACATCAACCAGAACCCCGACTTCGCCCGTATCGACCCGGCCTTCCTGCGCTCGGTCGAGGACCCGGATTCGTCCTTCTGTCTGCCTTATGCCTGGGGCACCGTAGGCATCTTCTACAACGAGGACGTGACCGGCCCGATCTCGGGCTGGGCCGATTTCTTCGCCATCCCGGAAAAGACCGGCGCGAAGATCGCGCTTCTGGACGACATGCGCGAAGTGCTTGGCATGGGCCTGATCATGACCGGGGCCTCGGTCAATTCGACCGATCCGGCCGAGATTCAGGCGGCTGCGGACTGGGTGATCGCACAAAGGCCGAAGGTGACGGCCTTCACCTACGAATCCATGGCCCTGATGACATCGGGCGATCTGGCGGCGGCGCATTTCTTCGTCGGCGGCAATGTCTTCTTCACCGCGATGCCCAATGTCAAATACGTCATCCCGGCGGAAGGCGCGACAATGTATCAGGAAAACATCTGCGTCTTGAAGGACGCCCCAAACAAGAAGGCGGCGCAGAAGTTCCTTGAATTCTACCTCCGTCCCGACATCGCCGCGCTCAACGTGGCCCAGCAATTCAACGGCACGCCCAACACGCCCGCGAACGATCTGACGCCCGATTTCATCAAGTCGAACCCGAACATCAACGTGCCCGCCGAAACCATGGCGCGGCTGCAGATCTTCACCGACCTCGGGGCCGCCTTGCGCGCCTATGACCGGGCGTGGAGCGCGATCAAGACCGCGCAGTGATCCCCTGGGGTGGCTTGCGGGCCGCCCCCTTTTCCGGGAGGCACCGATGCCCGATCTTCTGACCATCGCCGCCGCCCGGCGCGCTTTCACCACTCCTGAAGGCAAGACCTTCCCGGCGCTCGACGGGATCGACCTGACCGTCGGCGACGGCGAGTTCGTGACGCTTCTTGGCCCGTCGGGCTGCGGCAAGACCACCCTTCTGCGCGCGATCGCGGGGTTCGAGCAGATTGACAGCGGAGCGATCATGCTCGACGGTACCGACCTGACCCGACTTCCGCCCCATAGGCGCCCGGTCAACACGGTGTTCCAGAGCTATGCCCTCTTCCCGCACATGACCGTGGCGCGGAACGTGGGTTATGCGCTAGAGGTGCAGGGTGCGCACAAGGCCGTCCGCGAAGGGCAGATCGCGGACGCGCTGGACAAGGTCGGCCTCGGCGGTCTTGGCAGCCGGAAACCTTCGCAACTGTCCGGCGGCCAGCGGCAACGTGTGGCTCTGGCCCGAGCGATTATTGCGCAGCCCAGGCTCTTGCTTCTCGACGAACCCCTGTCCGCGCTGGACCGCAACCTGCGCCAGGCGATGCAGCTTGAATTGAAGGACTTGCAGCACCGCCTCGGCATCTCCTTCGTCTTCGTGACCCACGACCAGGAAGAGGCGCTGACCATGTCCGACCGGATCGTGGTGATGCGGGCGGGCCGGATCGAACAGACCGGCACCCCCCGCGACATCTTCCGCCGCCCGGCCAGCCGCTTCGTGGCCGAATTCATCGGCGAGACCAATCTCTTTCCCGGTCGCGTCAACCAGGGCACGCTCACCACCGGCCAGGGCCTGCGCCTCACCTTGCCCCCAGGCAGCCCTGACGGCCCCGCAACTGCCGTCCTGCGCCCGACGGACTTTGCCCTGGGAGCCGATGGCATCCCCGGTCGGGTGACGCGGGCGGTCTATCTTGGGGCCGAACTCCATTTGCACGTCGCGCCAGAGGGTGGCGGGCCGGATATCGGTGTCCTCGCCCGAGACGCTGCCAACGCGCCAAGAACCGGTGATCGTGTCGTGCTGTCCTACGATCCGGCAGCGGTGCATCTGATGGCAGGTCAGCCATGACCTCCCGCAACCGCGCGCTGCTGGCCCTCCTCCTCACCCCGGTCACCCTGTTCCTCGGCATCTTTTTCCTGGGCCCGCTGATCATCATCGCCTTCTACAGCGTCCTCACGCCCGGCCTCTACGGCGGGGTGGAGTGGTCGTTCTACCACTGGAACTATGGCCGGATCTTCGGCTGGGCCGGCGGCCTGATCGAAGTGTTCGAGCCCGTCTATCTGCAGATCCTCGGCCGGTCGCTGATGCTGGCCCTCCTGACCGTGATCCTGTGCCTGATCCTGTGCTACCCGGTCGCCTTCTGGATCGCCCGCTTGCCGCAAAGGGCACGGATGGTCTTCCTCTTCCTCATCACCCTGCCGTTCTTCGCCAGCCTGATCGTCCGGCTTTACGCCTGGCTCCTGATCCTGAAACCCTCGGGCCTCCTTGGTACTGCATTCAGCGCCATCGGACTCGACCCGCCGGAAATCCTGTACACCCAGACCGCAGTCATTCTGGGCATGGTCTACATCTTCGTCCCCTTCATGTTCCTGCCTCTGTTCAGCGCCGTCGACAATCTGGACCGTTCGCTGGTCGAAGCCTCCAGCGACCTTGGCGCCAGACCCTGGCAGACCTTCCTCAAGGTGATCCTGCCGCAGACTCTGCCCGGCATCGCGGGCGGATCGGTGATCGTCTTCATCCCGGCGGTCGGCAACTTCATCGTGCCCGATATCCTGGGCGGCGCGCAGGGGCTGATGATCGGCAACATGGTCGAACAGCAGTTCCTGTCCTCGCGCAACTGGCCCTTCGGGTCGGCGCTGGCGATGGTGATCATGGCCGTGGTGCTGGTCGTGCTGGTGGCCTTCACAACGCGGACCGCCAAGGCAGGGGCCGCGCGATGAAATGGTCCCTCACCCTCTTCTCGCTCCTCTTCTTCCTCTTCCTCTACGCCCCGCTCCTCGTAATCATCGCCTATTCCTTCAACTCGAACCCGGTCAACATGCTGGTCTGGGACGGCTTCACCTTCGACTGGTACAAGGGCCTTTTCGGCATCGGCGAGCGCACCCTCGACCCGAACCAGCGCGCCGTGTACCTGGAGTCCACTCCGCAACTGATCGCCGCCTTGAAGAACTCCCTGACCGTCGCGACGATCACCACCGTCTTTTCCACCCTCGTCGGCACGGCAACCGCGCTGGCCGTCACCCGCTACCGGTTCCGGGGGCGCGGGGCCTATGCCGGGGGCATGCTCCTGCCGATGATGATGCCCGACATCGTCCTTGGCATCGGCCTGCTGATCTTCTTTTCCACCATCGGCATGCCGCTCAGCCTCCTGACCATCATCATCGGGCAATGCACCTTCCTCACTTCCTACGTCTTCATCGTGGTGCAGGCCCGGCTGGCGGGCTTGGACCCGGCGCTGGAAGAGGCCTCGGCTGATCTCGGTGCCAACGAATGGACGACCTTCCGCAAGGTGACCCTGCCGCAGCTGGCCCCCGGCCTGATGGGCGGCGCGATGCTCGCCTTCATCATCTCGATGGATGACCTCGTCATCACCTATTTCATCTCCGGCACCGGATCGCAGACCCTGCCGACCTTCATCTTCTCGATGGTCCGCCGCGGCGTGAAACCCGAAATCAACGCCATCGCCACCCTGATCATCCTTGCCTCGGTGATCATCGCCGCCACCGGCCTCTGGCTGAACGCAAGGGCCAACCGCAAATGACCCAACGACCCCGCGCCCGTGACCTTGGCGTGCCCCTGCCGGGGATCCCCGGCCCCCTGAACGCGATCACCGACGTGCCGGGGGTCGAGGTCGGCTTCTGCACCCTGACCGACGCGGCGCTAGGCATCCGCACCGGTGTGACCGCCATCCTGCCGCGTGGGCATTCCCCCGACCCGCGCCCCGTCCGCGCCGGCCACTATGCGCTGAACGGGAATGGCGAGATGACGGGGACGCACTGGATCGACGACGCGGGTATCTATCTTGGCCCGATCCTGATCACCAACACCCATGCCGTCGGTGCCTCCCATACCGCTGCCGTCCAGTGGATGATCGAGACCTATGCCGAATACTTCCGTGACCAGCACGCCTGGGCCATGCCGGTGGTGGCCGAAACCTATGACGGGGTCCTGAACGACATCACCCGGCTGTCGGTGACCGCGGATCATGCTCTCACTGCCCTGCGGTCCGCCCGCCCCGGCCCCG
>JBIJDO010000105.1:0-8236 GCA_044344105.1 Tabrizicola sp. | reverse complement strand
CCGGTCCGGCAAAAGCAAAGCGGCCGCGCAAAACGGGCCGGACGTGTCGAAGGCCAGAATGGGACGCTCCTCGTGCGTCTTCGACTTCTCGTCGCTGGCCGCCCCGCGAGGAGCGACCGAAGGGGAGCGAGGAGCCGCCACGAGGGGATCAGGCCGCGACGGGCCGCACTTCCAGCACTTCCGGGATGTAGTGCCGCAGCAGGTTCTCGATCCCCATCTTCAGGGTCAGGGTGCTCGAGGGACATCCCGCGCAGGCCCCCTGCATGTGCAGGTACACGACCCCCCGGTCAAAGCCGTGGAAGGTGATGTCGCCGCCATCCTGCGCGACGGCCGGGCGGACGCGGGTGTCCAGAAGCTCCTTGATCTGGCGGACCACGTCGCCATCCTCGCCGCTGTGCTCGGCATGGCCGGACGCCGCCTGCTCGCCCTCGATCACCGGCTGGCCGGACTGGTAATGCTCCATGATCGCGCCAAGGATCTGCGGCTTGACATGCGGCCAGTCGACGCTTTCCGACTTTGTGACCGTCACGAAATCATTGCCGAAGAACACCCCGGTCACGCCGCCCGCCGCGAAGATGCGCCTGGCGAGCGGCGACTTCACGGCCGCCTCGGCGGATGGAAAGTCCGCCGTGCCAAGATCCAGCACGACCTGGCCCGGCAGGAATTTCAGCGTCGCGGGGTTCGGCGTGGATTCGGTCTGGATGAACATTGCAGGTCTCCGACTGTTCCTGTCGGATATGCGCTTCGCCTGCCGGACTGTCAAGGATTGGAATCATTCTAAAGCGTGCGGCAGGCCGGTTGCCGTCGCTACAGGACCACCACCCAGATGGCATAAAGCCCCGTCGCCACCAGTCCGCACATGACAGCGAACGACCCCATGTCCTTCGCGTTCCTGGCAAACTCTGACCAGCCCGGCGAGAGCCGGTCGACAACCTCTTCCAGCGCGGTGTTCAACGCCTCGATGGCCAGGACCAGCAGGCCAAGGATCAAGAGACCCAGAACTTCGCCCGGCCCGGCACCGACCACCAGGAACAGGACCACAAGACCCGCCAGCGCCAGCACTTCGTGCCGGAACGCCGCCTCGCGCCACAACCGGCGCGCCCCGCCAAGCGAATAGCCCGCCGCGGCCACCAGATGCGCGAGGCCCGATTTCCGCTGCGGTCGTTCCGGTCCGTCTTCCGTCATGTCCCCTGCCTCGAAACCTAAAGAAACCATGAAGAGATTTCAGATAGTCGAGCCTTTTCAAAGACCTGCCGATCCTGTCCGCGCGGGCAGGTCAGGTGATGCTCTCCAGCCGCTCTTTCGACAGATCGCCGGGAACGATGGTGATCGGCACCGGCAGGCTCCCCGAGTTCCGGCTGAGCGCGGTCACCAGCGGCCCCGGTCCCGACTTGTCGGTGCCCGCACCAAGAACCAGAACGCCGATTTCGGGGTCTTCCGTCACCTGGGCCAGGATCTCGGCCACCGGATCGCCTTCGCGGACCACCAGTTCCGGGTTGACCCCCTGCTTGTCGCGCATCCATTTCGCGAAGACCTCGAAATGCGCCTCGATCCGCTCGCGGGCTTCGGCCCGCATCAGATCGGCAACCCCCATCCAGGTCTGGAACTCCTCCGGCGGGACGATGGACAGGATCGTCACCCCGCCCCCGGTATGCGACGCGCGGAACGCGGCATAGCGCATGGCGTTCAGGCATTCGCGGCTGTCGTCCAGCACGACCAGGAATTTCCGCATGAGGGTCCCCTTTGCCGCCCGATCATTTCCGCTCTCACCCCGGAAGGCAAGCCTGCGCCGCAACCCCTGGACTGCGCCATTGCATCAGGACGCTGCGGGCGGCGAAAAGCACCATCATCGCGGCCCGGAGCCCATGATTGCCAAAGGGCATGAGGAGGGCCAGCGCCAGCAGATAGGCCGCAGCCGACATCAGCATCAGCCGCCGCATCTCGGCCCCCAGAAGCGGCCCCCAGAAGCGGCCCCCAGAAGCGGCACCCAGAAGCGGCACCGTGGCATTCGACAGCACGATCGGCCCGGCAATGCGCCAGACCCGGCCATGGGTGATCGCCGTGGGTGATCGCCGTCACTTCGCCTCTGGCATCAGGAAATGCCCGGTCGCCTGCGCGAACAGCCGCGCGCGGTTGTCCTGCCAGGCCTCGACATGCACGCTTGCATAGCGTCGTCCGGACCGGTTCACCCGTGCCCGCGCATAGGCGTCGCGCGGCAGGCCCGACCGCAGGTAGTCGATGGTGAAATCGATGGTCTTCGGCAGCCGCAGCGGACTCTCCGGCACAGCGCCTTCCGCCTCGACCCCGTCCCAGAGCGTGCTCCAGGTCAGTTCGATCATCGCCGCGATTTCAAGAAACCCCGCAGTGGCCCCGCCATGCAGGGCAGGCAGGCGCGGATTGCCGATCAGGCTGTCCTGATAGGGCAGGACTGCCGTCAGCTCGTCGCCGCGCCGGTCGAACCGGATGCCGAGGAAGCCGATGTAGGGCACCCCGTCCACCAGACTGCGCAACAGGGCCTCGCGCCGCTGCTTCACGACCTGCACCGGCTCGGGACGCTTCATCTTGATCCCCGGTCCACCGTGAAGGCCCCCGTCGCCATCGCCACCGGACGGCTGTCGTCGTCATCCGTCGCCACCGCCCGCACGAAGGCCACGCTGCGGGTCACATGGTGGCACTCGGCCCGTGTCCGGATCGTTTGCCCCGGCGTGGCCGGGCGCATGTAGTCGATCCGCAGGTCCAGCGTCGCGGTCGAGACCCCCGCCGCAGGATGGCTCATCACCGCCGCCCCGCAGGCGGTGTCCATCAGCGCCGATACCGCTCCGCCATGGATCACGCCGGTTTCCGGATCGCCCACCAGCCGCGCGTCATAGGGCATCGCGATCGCCGCCACGCCGTCACCGATGCTGTCCAGCCGCATCCCCAGCGCATGGCTGTGCGGCAGGGCCTCGATGAAGCTGCGGGCGGGGGCGCATTTTTCGGTCATGGGACACTCGCCCGGCATCAAACCGCCTGCACGGGCGGAACGCAACCCCGCCCGAAACCGTTGCGCGATGCCGGTCCCCGCCGTAACCTGCGATCCCGTGGAGGACCGCGCATGAGCGACACCCGCCTCAGCTTCAAGGAGATGTGTGCCAGGTTCGACGTGACGCCGCGCACCCTGCGCTATTACGAATACATCGAGCTTCTGGCCCCCGAAAAGGAAGGCCGCTCGCGGTTCTACGGCCCGCGCGAGGTGGCGCGGATGAAGCTGATCCTGCGCGGCCGCCGCTTCGGCTTTTCGCTGGAAGAGATCCGCCAGTGGCTGCAGATCTACGGCCGGAAGGGTGAACGGCACCAGCTGGAGGCCTGGTTGCAGCTGGCTGACCGGCAACTGGTGGCCCTGACCCGGCAGCAGACCGACCTCGAAGCCGCCGTCGCCGACCTGCGGGCCTTGCGGGAAACGGCCGTGCAGGAACTGGACAAGCTTGGCTGAAGCTCTGACGCAGCCCTGACTTCACGTCATGACCGGTCCTGACGTGACGTCACAGTGTCGTTAACGTCAACTGCTCTGGTAATCGTACCCTCGGGTTTGCATCTGCCGCGGCAGTGAAGCTTTCCAGGGACGAATGCGACCATGACGACCGACGTTTCCACCGATGTGATGACCATCCGCGCGATGTGCGAGGCCTATGACGTGACCCCGCGCACCCTGCGGTTCTATGAGGCCAAGGAACTCTTGACCCCGATCCGGATCGGGACCCGGCGGCTTTTCACCCGGCGCGACCGGGCAAGGCTGGCGCTGATCCTGCGCGGCAAGCGCTTCGGCTTCAGCCTTGAAGATATCCGCCAGACGCTGGACCTCTATGACCGCGACAGCGGCAATGCCGCGCAGAACCGCCGGGCCTGCGAGATCGCGACCGAACGCCTCGCCGCGATGGAGGCGCAGCGTGCCGAGCTTGACCTCGCGATTGCCGACCTGAAGGCGGCGCTTTCCGATGCGGCGGCTAAGGGCCTGGCACCGAAGCACGCCGCCTGACCGACCACGACAAGACCCGCGCCTGCCAAGGCGCGGCACCACGACAGGGAAGAGGAAAAGACCATGCCCAGCTACACCGCCCCCGTGAAGGACATGCAGTTTCTCATGCACGATGTGCTGAGGATCAGCCAGGCCGACATTCCCGGCTACGGCGATCTCGACCGCAGCTTCACCGAAGCGGTGTTCGACGAGGCGGCCAAGGTGGCGCAGGACATCCTGACCCCTCTCAATGCCGTGGGCGACCGCGAGGGCTGCGTGCTGGAAAACGGCGTCGTGCGCACGCCGACGGGTTTCAAGGAGGCGTTCCGCACCCTTTCCGAAGGCGGCTGGATGTCGCTGGACGCGGCCCCGGAATATGGCGGGCAGGGGCTTCCGTATCTCATGCACACGGCGGTGAACGAGACCTTCGTCTCGGCCAACATGGCCTTCAACATGTACCAGGGCCTGACCCATGGGGCCTATACCGCGATCCTGTTCCACGGCACCGACGCGCAAAAGCAGAAATGGCTGCCAAAGCTCGTCACCTGCGAATGGACCGGTACGATGAATCTGACGGAACCGCATTGCGGCACCGATCTGGGACTGCTGCGCACCAGGGCCGAACCGCAGGCGGACGGGTCCTACAGGATCACCGGGCAGAAGATCTTCATCTCGGCCGGCGATCACGACATGGCCTCGAACATCGTGCATCTGGTGCTGGCCAAGGCTCCCGGCGGCGGCGAGGGGACGAAGGGCATCAGCCTCTTCATCGTGCCGAAGGTGCTGGTGAACGACGACGGCAGCCTTGGCGCGCGGAACGCGCTGTCCTGCGGCAAGGTCGAAGACAAGATGGGCATCCACGGCAACGCGACCTGCGTGATGAACTACGACGGCGCGACCGGCTGGCTTCTGGGCGATCTCCACAAGGGCATGAAGGCCATGTTCACCATGATGAACGAGGCCCGGCTGGGCGTGGCGCTGCAGGGCTATGCCGTGGCCGAAGCCGCGTATCAGAACGCGCTCGCCTACGCGAAAGACCGCCTGCAGGGCCGCGCCGTGACCGGCCCCGAAAACCCCAATGGCCCCGCCGATCCGCTGATCGTCCACCCCGACATCCGCCGCAACCTGATGGAACAGAAAAGCTTCGTCGAGGGTGCCCGGGCACTGACCTACTGGGGGGCCACGCTGATCGACCGGGCCCACGCCGGTGACATGGCCGCGGACGGGCTGATCGGCCTTCTGACCCCGGTCCTCAAGGGCTTCCAGACCGACAAGGGTTTCGAGATGGCGGTGCAGGCCCAGCAGGTCTTTGGCGGACACGGCTATATCGAGGAATGGGGCATGTCGCAGTTCGCCCGCGACGCCCGGATCGCGATGATCTACGAAGGGGCCAACGGCGTGCAGGCGCTGGACCTTGTCGGCCGGAAACTGGCCACCGACGGCGGCAGGCATGTGATGGCCTTCTTCGACATGGTGAAGGCCGAATGCAAGGCGCATGACGGCGATGCGCGGATGGCGGGCTTTGTCGAACCCCTGAAGGCCGCATCGAAACAGCTGCAGCAGGCGGGCATGTTCTTCATGGCCCAAGGGATGAAGAACCCCAACGCCGCCCTCGCCGGGTCCTACGACTTCATGCACATGATGGGCCATGTCTGCCTTGGCCTGATGTGGACCCGGATGGCGAAGGCCGCATACGACGCTCTGGACGCGGGAGCCACCGACCGCGACTTCTACGACGCCAAGATCGCGACGGGCCGGTTCTACATGGCCCGCCAGCTGCCCGCCTGTGGAATGCATCTCGCCCGGATTGAAAGCGGCGCCGATACGGTCATGGCGCTTGCCGCCGAGGCGTTCTGAGCGGTGCCGCTCGTCGATGACTTCGTCACTCCTCGCTGGGGGCAGTGACCGACGAGAAGACGAAGTCGCACGAGGAGGCTTCCGGTCAGGCGCCTGGCAGGTCAGGGTGGGGAAAGCGACAAGGGAGACGGGACATGAAACTCTACTGCTTCGGCGAAAGCGGCAACGCCTACAAATGCGCGCTGGCGCTGACCATGGCCGATCTGGACTGGGAGCCGGTCTTCGTCGACTTCTTCAAGGGCGAAGCGCGCAGTCCGGAGTTCAAGGCGATCAACGAAATGGGCGAAGTGCCCGTGCTGGTCGACGGTGACCTGACCTTGACCCAGTCGGGCGTGATCCTTGACTACATCTCCTCCAAGACCGGCAAGCTTGGGGGTCGTTCCGCCGCCGAGCGGCGCGAGGTGCTGCGCTGGCTCTTCTGGGACAACCACAAGCTGTCCACGCAGATCGGCACCACCCGGTTCCTGATGAACTTCCTGCCGCCTGAAAAGCGCCCCGAGGCCGTGATCCCCTTCCTGCAGGGCCGCCTCAAGGCCGCCTACATGATCCTGAACGACCATCTGGCGGGCCGGAGCTGGATCGCGGGCGAGGCCGTCACCATCGCCGACCTGTCGGCTTGCGGCTACCTCTACTACCCTGAACCCTACGGCTTTGACCGCAAGGACTGGCCCCAGATCGACCGCTGGCTCGATCGCATCGCGGCGCTTCCCGGCTGGAAACACCCCTACGACCTGATGCAGCGGGCCTTCCCCGCGTAAGGAGACCACCATGACCGACGCCTTCATCTATGACGCCGTCCGCAGCCCCCGTGGCAAGGGCCGACCTGAAGGGTCCCTGCACGAACTGACCTCGGTCGCGCTGTCGGCCAAGATGCTGAATGCGGTCAAGGAGCGGAACGGGCTGGAAGGCCACGTCGTCGAGGACGTGATCTGGGGCAATGTCACGCAAGTGGGCGAACAGGGCGGCTGCCTTGCCCGCTCCGCTGTCCTCGCCTCGGACCTTGACGAACGCATTCCGGGCCTTGCCATCAACCGGTTCTGTGCCAGCGGGATGGAGGCGGTCAACCTTGCCGCCAACCAGGTCAGGGGCGGCGCGGGCCACGCTTATATCGCGGGCGGGGTCGAGATGATGGGCCGTGTCACCATGGGGTCGGACGGGGCGGCGATCGCCGTGGACCCCGGCCTCGCGATGAAGACCTACTTTGTCCCGCAGGGCATATCGGCGGACATCATTGCCACCGAATACGGCTTCACCCGCGACATGGCGGATGCGCTGGCGATGGAATCCCAGAAGCGCGCAGCGCAAGCCTGGGCAGAAGGCCGGTTCTCGAAATCCGTCCTGACGATCAGGGACCAGAACGGCCTGCCGATCCTTGCCACCGACGAATACATGCGCCCCGGCACCGACATGCAGGCCCTTGGCGCGCTGAAACCCGCCTTCAAGGACATGGGCGAGGTCATGCCCGGCTTCGACAAGGTCGCGATGATGAAGTATCCGCATCTCGAACGGATCAATCACATCCACCATGCCGGGAACTCCTCGGGCATCGTTGATGGCGCGGCGGCCGTGCTGATCGGCGACGCCGCCTTCGGCAGGGCCCGCGGGTTGAAACCGCGCGCCCGCATCCGTGCGACGGCGAAGATCGGCACCGATCCGACGATCATGCTGACCGGCCCGGTCCCCGCCACGCAGAAGATACTGGCCGACAGCGGCCTTCAGATCAGCGACATCGACCTTTTCGAGGTCAACGAAGCCTTCGCCTCCGTCGTCCTGCGCTTCCAGCAGGCCTTCGACGTCGACCCCGCGCTCGTCAACGTCAACGGCGGCTCCATCGCCATGGGCCATCCCCTTGGCGCGACCGGTGCGATCATCATCGGCACGCTTCTGGACGAGCTGGAACGTTCGGACAAGACCCTCGGCCTCGCCACGCTCTGCATCGCCAGCGGCATGGGTGCCGCCACCATCATCGAGCGGGTCTGAACCCCGAAGGAGACCGCCATGCCCGTGATCGACCCCGCGAAAGTCCCGGTGAAGACCGGCTCGATCTATCCCGAACCCTATGCCTCGATGATGCAGGGCCGTTCCTCGCTGCGCCTCGGCGATGCCGGGGGCATCACCCAGTTCGGCGCGAACCTCGTCAGCCTGGAACCCGGCGCGCTCTCCTCCTTGCGCCACTGGCACCAGCACGAAGACGAATTCGTCATGGTCACGATGGGCGAATGCACCCTGGTGCAAGACGCGGGCGAAACCGTGATGCGCCCCGGCGACTGTGCGGCCTTCCCCGCAGGCAGCACCGACGGCCACCATTTCATCAATCGTACGGACACTGTCGCGAAGTTCCTTGTGGTCGGCACCCGCGCCCCGCAAGAGGTTGCCACCTACTCC
>JBIJDO010000104.1:0-8294 GCA_044344105.1 Tabrizicola sp. | reverse complement strand
CGCCGCCAGGGCTGGCCCGCATCGATCCCCGCGCTGATGGTGACGCACTGGTCCTTCGTCACCACGCAGGCATAGGGACGCCCGAAGCTGCAATAGAGAAAGCCGGAATAGTAGGCCACGTTGTGCATCGAGGTCAGCACCACCGCGTCCAGATCGTGCAGCCCCATGATCTCGCGCAGACCGTCCAGCCGGTCATGGTACTCTGTATCGGCAAAAGGCAGGGACGCCTTTTCGCCATTGTGAAAGCGGTACATCTCGGGTCGGTTCAACGACATCTGCAGACCTCATCTGATGGGGTCTGGCCAATGGACAGGACCCCGAAAGGTCCCGGCGTACAGGACGAACGCAGTCCAAGGCGGTCCCGGTTCTGCAAGCGGCGGGGCAGGGCCCCTGCGGCGACGCCATCGCCACGGCTCCCCCGTTGCATGCGCCTTCGCGACATTTCGCGCAAGAGCGTTTCCGACCCTTGCGAGCCACAAATGCGACCCCATGTAAGCGTTTGAAACATGGAATGGAGGACGACATGCGCTGTCCGGTCGACAACGAAACCCTGGTGATGGCCGACCGCGGCGGAGTCGAGATCGACTATTGCCCGAAGTGCCGCGGCGTCTGGCTGGACCGGGGCGAGCTGGACAAGATCATCGAACGCGCGTCCGCTGATGCGGCACCCGTGTCCGCCCCCACCCGCGCCGCACCGCCCCCGCCGCCGCAAGCCGCCCAGCCCGTGTACCAGCCCGAACCGCGCCAATATCGCGACGACGACCGCCGCCGGGATTACGACGACGATGACGACTACAAGTACGGCCACGGCAAGAAGCGCAAGAAGAGCATCCTGGGCGAAATCTTCGACTTCTGATCCCCGCTCTTCGGAAAAAACGCTCCTCGTCGACTTCGTCGCTCGTCGCTCCCCCTCGCGACGAGAAGCCGAAGGCGCACGAGGAGCCTCCATTTGCGCCTCCCGCTTTCGCCGCCTATCCTGCCGCGACAGGAGGCCCCGATGACCCCCATTGACCTCGCCGAAAAACTCTCTGCCTTCGCCACCCACTGGTCGCCAAAGATCGTGGGCAGCTTCAACGGCCATGACCTGATGGTCGTGAAGGTCCTCGGCGAGTTCGTCTGGCACGACCACCCCGACACCGACGACGTCTTCATGGTCCCGTCGAAAGAGCTGACCATCGACCTTGAGGGCGGCGCGGTCTCCCTGAAGCCCGGAGAAATCTTCGTTGTCCCCAAGGGCGTCCAGCACCGCCCCCGCGCCACGGTGGAAACCCACCTCCTGCTGATCGAGCCCGCCGGGACCCCGAACACCGGCGGTCCCGCCACGGCTGTGGCCAAAGTCCACATCTGATGCGCCCCGGCCCGAAGAACCTCATCACCGACATCTCCGGTCTGCGCGTCGGCAATGCCGATGATGCCGCCATGCGCTCCGGCACCACGGTCCTCACCGCTGATCAGCCTTTCGTCGCCTCCGTCCATGTCATGGGTGGCTCCCCCGGCACGCGCGAGACCGACCTTCTGGCCCCCGACTGCATGGTGCAGGACGTCGATGCGATCTTCCTCTCCGGCGGCTCAGCCTTCGGCCTTGATGCTGGGCAGGGGGTGATGGCGGGGCTGCGTGCGGCAGGCAGGGGCTTCGAGGTGGGCCCGGTCCGCGTTCCCATCGTCCCCGGAGCCATCGTCTTCGACCTCCTCAATGGCGGCGACAAGGACTGGACGGAAAGTCCCTATCCCGCCCTCGGCCGCCGCGCCTTCGACGCCGCCAGCCCTGACTTTTCCCTCGGCACCGCAGGCGCGGGCTTCGGGGCGATGACCGGCTCTCTCAAGGGTGGCCTCGGTTCGGCTTCTGCAATCCTGCCCTCCGGCCTTACCGTCGGCGCGCTGGTCGTCGTCAGCGCCCTTGGCCAGGCCACCGTCGGCGAGACCCCGCATTTCTGGGCCGCGCCTTTCGAGGAAGGCACCGAGTTCGGCGGCCTCGGCCCCGCACCCATGCTGCGCCACGACGCCCCCTTGCCGCGCAAACGCCTGGGAGAGGCCACGACCATCGCCATCGTCGCGACCGACGCCACGCTGACCAAGGCGCAGGCGCACCGCATGGCCGTCGCCGCCCATGACGGCCTGGCCCGCGCGCTTCACCCCTCGCATACGCCGCTGGACGGCGACCTCGTCTTCAGCGTCGCCACCGGCGGCAAACCGCTGCGGGATCCCCTGACGGACAGCTTCCAGCTTGGCCACGCCGCCGCCACCTGCCTCGCCCGCGCCATCGCCAGGGCGGTCTGTCTTGCCCGGTCGGAACCGGGTGACCTGCAACCGACATGGCAGTCCCGCTTCGCCACGTCCCGCTGACTTGCCGGGACCGACGCCTGCCCATTGGCACTTCCCTCCCCCCACTGTGGGGGAGGGAGAGGGTGGGGGGCGCCCCGATTAACTGAAGGTAAACGCCCACAACCAAGTCGTTGATTTCAAAGGCGTCAGAAAACTGCCCACGCGTGGGCGGCTACCACCGTTTCAGCGCCTCCTCGTCGGCATCCTTCGCCGCCACCCAGGTCTCACCCGCCGCACCGGTCTCCTTCTTCCAGAACGGCGCCCGGCTTTTCAGGTAGTCCATCAGAAACTCGGCCGCCGCGAAAGCATCCCCCCGGTGTGGGGCCGCCGTCGCGACCATCATGATCGCCTCGCCCGGCCCAAGCTGGCCATACCGGTGGATCACCAGCGCATCGATCAGCGCCCAGCGTGACACCGCTTCCGCCGCGATCCCCGCAATCGCCGTCTCGGTCATGCCGGGGTAGTGCTCGATCTCCATCCCGGTCAGTCTGCCGCCTTCGTCCCGCACCAGCCCGGTGAAGCTGACCACCGCCCCCGCCCCCCGGACCCCCGCCGTGAAGGCGGTGACCTCGGCCCCTGAGTCGAACGGGCCGGACTGCACCCGGACGCGCATGTCAGCCGCCCGTCATCGGCGGGAAGAACGCGACCTCACGGACGCCCGCCAGCGGCGCATCGAAGGACGCCAGCTCCTGATCGAGCGCGACCCGCAGCGCGGTCAGATCGGCGAAAGCCGCCGCATAGCGTTCTTCCCGCGCGCGCAGTTCCTCGACCAGCGCCATCACCGTCGCGGCCCCCGTCTCAAGCCGCTCCCGAGGCAGCCCGATCTGTTCCCGGACCCAGGCGAAATAGAGGACGTCGATCACGGATCTTCCCGCAGGTGGGGCCGCGCCTTCGAGAAGTATTCCCACCCGGTCACGGCCGTCAGCAGGGCCGCAAGCCAGAGTAGCCCGACCCCGGCGATGTTGGCATAGGACGCGCAGCCCCATTTCACGCAGGCGCGGACCGGGTCGGCCTCGCCCTGGCTGACCAGAACGTTGTACTGCTCCAGGGTCATGCCGCGCAGGGCGACACCGTTCAGATACTCAAGCCCGGTTCCGAGAAACAGCACCGCAATCGCGACCATCTGTGCGGTGGTCTTCCATTTTGCGAGCCGGGTCACCCTCAGGAGCCCCGCCTTCGCCCCGAGGTATTCCCGCAGGCCGGAGACAAAGACCTCGCGGAAGAGGATCACGGTCGCGGGCAGGATCAGCCAGGGATTCATGCCGTTGTAGCCGGTGATGACCATGATCGCGATCAGCACCATGGCCTTGTCGGCAATCGGATCGAGCATCGCGCCGAACTTCGATTCCTGCTTCCAGAGCCGGGCGAGGTAGCCGTCGAACCAGTCGGTGATCGCGGCCCCGACAAACAGGGTCAGCGCCAGCCAGTCGGCCCAGGGGCGGTGGAAATACAGGAACATGACCGCCACGCCGGGCGCAGCGAGGAGGCGCAGGACAGTCAGCGAGTTCGGGATCGTCCAGATCATGCAGAATTGGTAGACCAAGGGTCTGGCAGGGGGAAGGGGCTTGTTTCTGCGGCCCCTTCCCGTTCGACGTCGTCTTCCCGTCGTTGCGGCCTTCCGCGAGGAACGGCGAAGTCGAACGGTCCGCTGTCGGTCACAGTCCGGTCGGCTGTCCCACCACCACGAATTTCAGCGCCTCGGGCTGGAAAACCCGTGCGGCCACCCGCCTGATGTCCTCCATCGTCACTGCCTCGACCTTGGCGTTCCTTGTCGTCACATAGTCGATGGGCATCCCGTCCATCTGCATGCCGACAAGAATGCTGGCAATCGGGCCGTTGCCGTCAAAGCGCAGCGGGTACGAGCCGGTGAGGTAGGTCTTGGTTGCCGCAAGTTCCTCGGGCATCACGCCGTCCGAGGCGATCCTGGCCCATTCGCTGCGCACCACCGCGATCGCCTCGGCCACCTTGTCGTTCGAGGCCGCAAACTGACCCATCAGCAGATCTGCGCGATCGAAGGCGATCAGATAGGTTCCGATCCCGTAGGTCAGGCCCCGCTTTTCGCGCACTTCGCTCATCAGGCGGGCGGTGAAGCGCCCGCCGCCGATGACCTCGTTCAGGATGAAGGCGGCAAAGAAGTCCGGGTCGTCGCGCGCGATCCCCGCCTGGCCGAAAATCACCACGGACTGCGGTGAGGGGAACGTCTCGACCGTCAATCCTGCCGGCTGCAAGAGCGTGGCCGTCCCGGCCTGCGGTCCGCCGGTTTCGGGCAGATCGCCGAGAAGCCGGTCCAGAAGGACGCCCAGTTCCGCGGCCGTGATGTCCCCGGCGGCCGCGACATAGACCCGGTCCCGCGCGAGCGTCGCCCTGTGCGCGGCCAGAACGTCGTCGCGGGTGAGGGCGTTGACCGTCTCGACGGTCCCGTCCCCGGTCGAACCATAGGGATGGTCGCCGAAGGTCAGCCGGTAGAAGGCCTGCGTGGCGATCTTTTCGGGGTCCTTCTCGTTGCCGCGCAGGATCGAGAGCACCTGGCCGCGCACCCGGTCGACCGCCTCTTGATCAAAGCGCGGGTTGACCAGCGCCTGGCGCAGAAGGTCGACGGCCGCATCCCGGTTCTCGGTCAGAAACTTGGCCGAGACGCCCACCGAATCCGCCCCGGCGTCGAAGCTGAACTCGGCGGCCAGGCCGTCGCGCGCCTCGGCGAAGGCGCGGCTGTCCATGTCGCCTGCACCTTCCTCCAGCGTCGCCGTCATCAGGTTGACCACGCCGCGCTTGTCGGGTGCTTCGATAGAGGTGCCGCCGCGAAACTGGATCTCCAGCGCGGTGAAGGGGATGTTGCGATCCTCGACCAGCCAGGCCTTGATCCCGCCGGGGGAGGTCACTTCCTGGATCTTGATCTCGGCTGCGGCGGGCAGGGCGAGCGCCAGGAAGGCGGCAAAGACGGCGCGGATCATTCCTTGGTCTCCCCTTGCGCGGCGGGCCGGGTCAGCCAGCCGGTCACGGCGTTTCTGCGGTCGAGCACCGTCCGGGCGGCGGCCATGATGTCGGCCTCGGTCACGGCAGAGAGCGCATCGTCCCAGGCCTCGATATCCTCGAGGGACAGGCCGATGCTCAGGCCCTGGCCATAGCGACGGGCAAGGCTTTCGACGTTGTCGCGGGCATAGATTTCCCCGGCACGGATCTGCATCCTGATCCGCTCCATCGCGGCGGGGTCCGGTCCGTTCGTCAGGAATTCGGTCACGACGCGGTCCATTTCGGCCTCGGCCTCCTCCAGCGTCACGCCGGGCGAAGGCATCACGATCAGCCCGAAGGTGCCGTCGTCGATCCCGCTGCCGTCATAGAAAGCCGAGGAATAGACCGCCGTCTGGCTGTCGAACTGCAGCGCCCGCGCCAGAACCGAGGTCTGGCCGTTTCCGCCCAGAAGCTCGGCCAGGACCGTAAGCGCGGCGGCGGTCTTCTGGTCACCGGGGTCACGCTCGGGCGCAAGATAGGTGCGGAAGACGTAGGGTTCGGAGACCCGCTCATCCGCCAGGGTGATCCTGCGTTCCGCCAGCTGAGGCGGTTCCTGCGGGCGTTCGCGCGGGGTGATGCCGACGGAGGGTTTCAGCGGACCGTAGTACTTTTCCGCCAGCGCCTTCACGGCATCGGGCTTTACGTCGCCCGCGATCACGAGGGTCGCGTTGTTCGGGGCGTAGAAGCGTTCGTAGTAGGACAGGGCGTCTTCGCGACTGAGCGTTGCCATCTCGTGCCGCCAGCCGATCACCGGGATGCCGTAGGGGTGGTTCTGGTACTGGGCCGCGCGCATCTGTTCCATCAGAAGCGCGCCGGGATCGCTGTCGGTGCGTTGGCTGCGCTCTTCCAGGACGACCTCGCGTTCGGTCGTCACGTCCTCTTCGGTGAGCCGCAGGTTGCGCATCCGGTCGGCTTCCATTTCCATCACCAGGTCCAGCCGGTCGGCGGCGATGCGCTGGAAATAGGCGGTGTAGTCCCAGGAGGTGAAGGCGTTGTCATCGCCGCCCTGCGCCTCGACGATGCCGGAAAAGGCGTTGGGGGCGACCTTTTCGGTGCCCTTGAACATCAGGTGTTCCAGAAAATGCGCGATGCCCGAGTTTCCAGGCGGTTCATCCGCGGCACCGACCCGGTACCAGATCATCTGCACCACGACCGGGGCGCGGTGGTCTTCGATCACCACCACGTTCAGCCCGTTCTCAAGCGTGAAGCTGGTCACCGGTTCGGCAGCGGCGGGAAGGGCAAGACTGAACGCAACAGCGGCGGTCAGCCCGAACCCCAGGCCAGGTTTTCCGGGCATCGCAAACTCCATGATGACTGGAAGGATAAGTGCAGGTCATTCGCCGGGCTTCAAGCCCAGGCAAGCCCCGGAAACGCGCTTGTTACTCTTCGCCCGGCTTCCGTGGCGGGGCCGACGGGGTGCGCAGGCCAAGCGCGCGCCAGCGGGCAAGTTCGGCCTGCTGGTCGAGGCTCTGCCGGCGATAGGCCTTGTAGTACACATTGATGTTGAACAGCCGCTCCAGGGGGCGGCCATTGTTGTCGCGCCGCCACTCGAGGTCTTCGGAGGCGAGCGTCCCCCGGATGCCACCATCGACACCGAAGCGCGCGGCATGGGCGTAAAGCGCGCCGTCGCCGGCCGGAATGCCCCCGGCCGATGTCGGATTTCCGCCAAGGGCAATGGCGGCGTCGGCTTCGGGGTTCTGGTCGGTGCGGTTCGGCCCGCCCGGTGTCGGTTCGGGCAGTTCGGCCAGATTCTCCGGCATATCCAGAGCTTTGGGTGGAACGATCGCAAACTCGTCAGGGCCCTGGCCCGAGCGCAGGTTCATCAGTTCCGGCACGCCCTTGCCGCCGCAGGCCGCAAGCGTGATCATCGTCGCAACCGCGATGACCGCCTTGCCAAATCCTGCCTGCATTCCCGCCTCCAAGCCTGTCGTCTTTACCTGTCTGGGCCCCGTCTTAGCCTAAAGCTGCGCTGGCGTCACGGGTGTTTAGTGCGGTCGGCGGGTCGGGTTTGCGCCCTTTTCCTGCCCCTTGGCAAACACGACTAGACCCAGCGCGCCTGCGAAGATCGAGATGTCGGCGACGTTGAAGGCATAGGGGTTTTCGATGCCGCAGCACGACATGTTCAGGAAATCCGCCACCGCGCCATAGACCACCCGGTCGATCACGTTGCCAAGCGCACCGCCGACCAGAACGCCGCCCGCCAGTTGCGCCTTCCAGTTTCCAGTTTCGCGCCGCATCCACCAGATCACCCAGGCCGAGATGACCAGGGCGAGGACGATCAGCCCCCAGCGGGCAAGGTCGGAGCCGCTGGACAAGAGCCCGAAGTTCACCCCCCGGTTCCAGGCCATGCGGAAGGTGAGATAGGGCGGGAAGACGTCGATCTCTCCGCGCCGGATGAGGTCCAGGCCCTGCACCACGGCCAGCTTGGTCAGCTGGTCGAGGACGAAGACGGCGATGGCGGTGATCCAGAAGCGCTGCATGTCAGTGCCGGAAATGCCGCTGGCCGGTGAAGACCATGGCCAGGCCGCGCGCATCGGCCGCGGCGATCACCTCGTCATCGCGCAGCGAGCCGCCGGGCTGGATGATCGCGGTCGCCCCCGCCTCGGCCGCCGCGATCAGGCCGTCGGCGAAGGGGAAGAAGGCATCGGACGCGACGACCGACCCTTTGGTCGGCGGTTCGGGCAATCCCTGCGCTTCGGCCATGTCCAGGGCCTTTCTGGCGGCAATGCGGGTGCTGTCCACCCGGCTCATCTGCCCCGCGCCGACGCCGACGGTCGCGCCGTCCTTGACGTAGATGATCGCGTTCGACTTGACATGCTTCGCGACCGTCCAGGCAAACAGGAGGTCGCGCATCTCGGCATCGGTGGGAGTGCGCCGCGTCACCACCTTCAGGTCCTGCGCCGCGACATGGCCTGCGTCCCGGTCCTGCACCAGAAACCCCCCGGCGACCTGTCTGAACGCGA
>JBIJDO010000102.1:0-8348 GCA_044344105.1 Tabrizicola sp. | reverse complement strand
AAACTGCTCGCCGCGACCCCCCTCTACGTGAAGTCGCACAGCCAGGGCGAATACATCTTCGACCACGGCTGGGCTGATGCCCTGGAACGCGCCGGGGGGCGCTATTACCCCAAGCTGCAGGTCGCCGTGCCGTTCACTCCCGCGACCGGGCGGCGGTTTCTGGGCGCGGAGGAACATCGCGAAACGCTCTGGCAGGCGGCCATCGGGATCACGGCGCAGAACCGGCTATCCTCGCTGCACGCCACCTTCTGCATTTCTGAGGAGGCCGAGGCGCTGGCGGGCGTGGAAGGCACGCTTCACCGGATAACCCAGCAGTTCCACTGGGAAAACCGGGGCTACGCAACGTTCGACGGCTTCCTGACCGACCTCTCCAGCCGCAAGCGCAAGATGATCCGCAAGGAACGCGAGACGGCCCGTGCCTCGGGCCTGACGATCCGCGCGCTGACCGGCGATGCGATCGAACCGCAGCACTGGGAGGCGTTCTGGGCCTTCTACCAGGACACCGGGGCGCGGAAATGGGGCACGCCCTACCTGACCCGCAAGGCCTTCACGGCATTCCACGACACGATGCGCGACGACATGCTTCTGGTGCTTGCCTTCAACGGCGACAGGCCCGTGGCGGGGGCGCTGAACTTCATCGGGCGCGACACGCTGTACGGTCGCTACTGGGGCTGCACCGAGGATCATCCCTGCCTGCATTTCGAGCTGTGCTATTATCAGGCCATCGACTGGGCCATTGCCAACGGGCTGAGCCGGGTCGAGGCGGGCGCGCAAGGCGAACACAAGCTGGCGCGGGGCTACCTGCCGGTCGAAACCCATTCGCTGCACTGGATCGCCGAGCCGTCTTTCCGCGCGGCGGTGGACCGCTATCTGCAGGCCGAACGCCGCGCGGTGGACGAAGAGATCGAGGTGCTGACCGCCTATGGCCCCTTCCGCAAGACCGAGGGCCGGGAGTAGGCTGCCGTTGCCCCGACACCGATCCCGATGAGGCCGCGATGACCGCCCTTCTGCCGACACCCGACCGCCAAAGCCTGTTGCCGCCCCTTGCCGAAACCGGCTGGGCCGCCGTTCCGGGCAAGGACGCGATCCGCAAGGTCTGGAAATTCAGGACCTTCTCCGAAGCCTGGGGCTTCATGTCCCGCGCCGCCCTGCTGGCCGAGAAAGCCGATCACCACCCGGACTGGACCAACCGCTACAATGTGGTCGATGTCACCCTGACCACACATTCCGCCAGGGGTCTGACCCGGCTGGACATTGATCTGGCCACCGCGCTGGACCGGCTGGCCCCCGATGCCGAGATCGCCCGCAATCACGGCGAGCCGGTGAGCTGCCTGTGCGAACTACAGGCGCACAAGGCTTGACCGGTTCTCCTTGCGGGCGTTCCGACGAGAAGACGAAGTCGCACGAGGAGGCTGTCTTCAGAGAAGCCCCGCCATCCGGGCCCCGGTCATGAGGTCCGGTGCCAGATGGTGCGCCCAGCGGCCATCGCTTGGCACCACATCGGGCACCTGGACCACGGTGCAGCCTGCCCGCCAGGCGGATTCCGCGCCGGTTTCGCTGTCCTCGAAGACCAGACAGCGGGCGGGTGCCAGGCCGAAGAGCGACGCGGCCAGAAGATAGGGCTCGGGGTCAGGCTTGGCACGCTGCACATCGTCCAGCGTGACGACATGGGTGAAGGCCGTGGCGATCCCGGCGAGGCCGAGCTTGCGGTGCGCGCCCGCACGACCGGTCGAGGTGACGATCGCCAGCGGCAGCGGGAGCCGGGGCAGCAGGTCGCGCGCGCCCGGCTTCAGGTCCAGGCCGGTCTCGACCCCGTCGTTGAAGCCCTCGCGCCAGTGCCGGTTGACCGCATCAAGATCGACACCGGGAAGGGCGGTTCGGATGATCTGGGCTGCGGTCGGTTCATCCTTGCCGACCAGCCCGTGCATGAAGGCAAGATCGACGTCCTGCCCATGGGCGGCGAAGGCGGCCATGCCGGTCCGAAGCGCCAGGCTTTCGGTATCGATCAGCGTGCCGTCCAGGTCGAAGAAGATGGCGTCGTACAATCCGGCCCTCGCATGCGCTGCGCGTCTGTCCCGCGTCGGGCCGAGGCTTAGCCGATCACAGATGCAGCCGGTAGTGGCTAAAGCCGGCCTCGTCCTGCCGCAAGAGCTGCGGCCGGTAGGCGGCGATGTCGCCAAGGTGGCCCGCGGCCCCGGCACCGGTGGCAAAGCTGACCGTGGTTCCCGGCATCGGCAGGAAATGCCAGTGCCGCCGGGCGGACGCGGTCACCGTCCGGCAGCGCTGGACATGGTCGGCAAGGATGCTCTGCACCCGCGCGCCGTCGGTGAAGACGACGCGGAGGTCGGCCGCCGGATCCGTCAGCCGCGCCCGCCCGGCCCGGTGATTGTTGGTGGCCAGGATGAACGCGTCCCCCGGCAGGACCGGGCGGTCGCCGTAGGTCAGGCCGGTGATCCGGCGGGCCGCGGGGTTCACCAGGACGCCCTGTCCATCGTAGCGCGCCGGCTGGCTGAGATCGATCGCGTAAGACAGCTCGGGGATGCTTTCGAACAGGAAGGACGGTACCGCGCTGTCGCGCAAGGGATGATCCGTCGCTCCGGGCCTGACCTGCCGGAAGACCGCCGCCGACCGCTCCAGCCACTCGACGATCTCCGCTCCGGTCTGCAACAGGGCGACGATCGTGTTCGGGAACGGATAGAGGTCCGAGAGGTTGCGCATGCGCAAGGGGCCTGCCGCAATCTCGGTGTAGTTCGACGCGCCGCCCCGGCCCCCGGCGCGGAACAGGCTGGCCGAAGCCAGGACGGGCAGGCGGGAGAGGCCGGTCTCGGCCAGCGCATGCCGGACATAGGCGGCCTTGGCGGTCGCGATCAGGTCCAGCGCGGCCGAAGGCGCAAGGGTGGCGAAATGGCTGTGCAGCGGCACCGGCGTCTGCCCCAGCTGGCGCCGTGACCAGGCCAGTGCGGCGCGATGGTCCGGGGCGAGGGCCTCGTGCAGGCGGCGCTCCGGGCCGGTCCCGACGCTGCCCCGCGCGCTGAGCCGGGAGGTCGAACCCGTGATCAGCCAGCGCCGGGACCCGGTGGCCGCACGGCCAAGCTCCAGATCGATGACGCCGACATGACTACCGGAATGGCCGGGCATCACGGCGGGCTTGCCGGACAGACGGCCGAGCATCGGGTCGACCGCAGCCGTGAGCGCAAAGCCCGGACCCGGAAAGGCCATGTGGCTGTGCCCGGCGATCACCGCGTCGATGTCGGGCAGGGCGGCAAGGGCGGTGGCGGCATGTTCGGCGCGCGGTTCGGGATCGACATCCCCGATGCCGGTATGGGCCAGCGCCACGATGATGTCGGCCCCGCGCGCGCGCAGGCGCGGCAGCCAGGCCCGTGCCGATGCCAGGATGTCGCGGGTGCAGATCCGGCCGCGCAGGTCCTCGCGGTCCCATTCCGCCAGCTGCGGCGGGGCGAAGCCGATCACCCCGATCCGCAGAAGATGCGCCCTGCCGTCGGCGTCAAAGACCTGGCGACGCAAAAGCGCGAAGGGCGGGACCAGCATGTCATCCCGTGCCGGAGAAGGGCCCAGACGGCGGGCGATGTTGGCCGAGACCACCGGAAACCGGGCGTCGGCCAGCGTCTGCGACAGGAACGGCAGGCCGTAGTCGAATTCGTGGTTGCCCAGCGTCACGGCGTCGTAGCCCAGCGTGTTGAAGGCCGTGATCACCGGATGCGCCCGACGCCTGCGCGCATAGGCGGCATAGTCGGCCATCGGGTTGCCCTGCAGGAAATCGCCGTTGTCGAAGAGAAGGCAGTTCTGCACTTCGCCCCGCGCCTCGGCGATCTGCTGCGCGATGGCCCCGAGCCCCTGGGTCGCGTCCCGTCGGTTGGCGCAATAGTCATAGGGCAGAAGGCTGGCATGGAGGTCGCTGGTCGCGATCAGCCGCAGCGAAACCCTGGCACCCACCGGCAGCGACCGCACCCCCGTGTCGCCATCCTGCCGGGCGGCAGAGGTCCGGTCCTCCTGGTCCCTGCGCGGACGCGCGACCGATGCGGCGGGAATGTGGTACATGCGACGTCCGATGACTCTCACAAAACCGGCAAATGAACGGCTTCAACTCCTGCGGCACCTCCGCGCTTCACACTCTTTACGCGAGTCTTTTGTCGTTTTGGTTGTGTCAATGTTATGGCAAATTGGCGTTATTCACGCGAAGGTTGTGGAATTGCGGCTGATCTGCAATTGAACCTGGCGGAAAAGCGGTAAACTCTTCCGGCTGGCCGGGACAATTCGTTAAGGGCGATCACGTCATGCGCATTGCAGAAACAGTAACCTTCGGCGGCTCCGGTCTTGACCGTCAGGCCGCGTTGCGCAAGGACGCCATGGGCCTTGCAGCGGCGCTGGCACGGGGCCGCGTGGTGCCGTTCTGGCATGGCAAGCCATTGATCAAAAACGACAAGCCGGCATGGCTGCCGGCGGATCATCCGGTGCTGGCCGACGCGCCGCCACCGGTTTATCTCGGTGACGACGATGCAATCCCGCGCTTTGCGGCCGACCTGTCAGACTGGGTGCCCGATGCAAAGATCGCGCCCCGGGTGTCCGGCTTCTTCGATCCTTCGATCCAGAAACATCCCGGCCTCGGCGACGATATGGGTTTTGTCGAGACGCGCGGCATCATGACGCGGCTGACCGCGCGCGAGGCCGAACTGATCGCGACCGGAAAGGCCGTGCTGCAATGGCACCGCAGTCACGGCTTCTGCGCGTCCTGCGGCGCACCGACCGGGGTGACGCAGGGCGGCTGGCAGCGCAGCTGTCCGGCCTGCGGCGCGCAGCATTTCCCCCGGACCGACCCGGTGGTCATCATGCTGGTGACACACGACAATGCGGTTCTGCTTGGCCGCAGTCCGGGCTGGCCCGAGGGGATGTTCTCGCTGCTCGCAGGCTTCGTCGAACCCGGCGAGACGGTCGAGGCCGCCGTCCGGCGCGAGGTCTTCGAAGAAGCGGGGGTCCGTTGCGGCGCGGTCGGCTACCTGGCCAGCCAGCCCTGGCCGTTTCCGGCCTCGCTGATGATCGGCATGCGGACCGAGGCGACCGCAACCGCCATCCGCCTGGACCCGGACGAGCTGGAACAGGCGCTCTGGGTCACGCGGGAAGAGCTGGTCAGCGTCTTCGCCGGGCGGCATCCGACCATTCTTGCGCCTCGGAAAGGCGCGATTGCGCATTTCATCCTGCGCAACTGGCTTGCGGATTGTCTGGATTGAGCCAATCCTCCAGATTGCGGCAGGACAAGACAGCGAAGCGGCGAGGGCAGGCATGAAGCTGACGGCGAAGACCGATTTCGACGCGCCGGCAGGCTTTGTCTACGAAACCCTCACCGATTTCCCGAACTGGGAGCGCGAGGCGGTGCGCCGGGGCATCGACGTGGACCGTCCGTCCGGCACCCCATTGACCGGGCTTGGTGCCTCATGGCGGGTGAGCGGACGCTACCGCGGCAAGCAGCGGCGGCTTCTTCTGCGGATCAGCAAGCTCGTCCCCGGCCGGGAGGTCGAATATGCCTTCGACAGCCCCTCGGCGAACGGCAGCATCGTTCTGGACATCTCGGCCCTGTCGGCGCGGCGCAGCCGCTTGCGGCTGGCGATCGACATCCGGCCGAAGACCCTGGCGGCGCGATTGTTCCTGAACACCATCCGTCTGGCCAAGGGCCGGGTGGAAAGCAGGCTTGAAGCCCGGCTGGAAGGCCTTGCGGCCTATGTCCGGCAACGCCACGACCGGAGCCAGGCGCAGGTCTAGGTCAGGCCTGGCCGCGTTCGCGGTCGGCCGGATAGACCCCCAGAAGCCGCATCTCGGTGGTGAAGTAGCGCAACTCCTCCAGCGCAAGCGCGACATTCGGGTCTTCGGGATGCCCCTCGATGTCGGCATAGAACTCGGTCGCGGTGAAGGTTCCGCCGACCATGTAGCTTTCCAGCTTGGTCATGTTCACGCCATTGGTCGCGAAACCGCCCATCGCCTTGTAAAGCGCTGCCGGAATGTTGCGGACCCGGAAGGTGAAGGTGGTGATCATCTTGCCCGCGCCCCTTCGGGACGGGTCGGGCCTGCGCGACATCACCAGAAACCGCGTGGTGTTGTTGGCCTGATCCTCGATATGCCGGGCAAGGACCTCAAGCCCGTAGATATCGGCGGCAAGCTCGCTCGCGAGCGCAGCCTTGGTTTTGTCCCCGGCCTCGGCCACCTCGCGCGCGGCGCGGGCATTGTCGGAACTGACGCGGCCGGTGATGCCATGCGCCTTCAGGAACCCGGCGCATTGCGGCAGGATCACCACATGGCCATGCGCCTCGCGCACGTCTTCTACCGTGGCGCCCGGAACCCCCAAGAGGTTCACATGCACCCGGACGAAGGCTTCGTCGACGATATGCAGACCGGCGCGCGGCAACAGCGAATGCACGTCCGCGACCCGGCCGTAGGTGGAATTCTCCACCGCAAGCATGCCAAGATCGACCTCGCCCTGCGCGACCCTGTCGACCACCTCCTCAAAGGTCGTGCTCGGAACCGGTTCCATGTCGGGCCGGGATTGCCGGCAGGCCTGGTGCGAATAGGCCCCAAGTTCGCCCTGAAATGCGATGCGACCCGCCATCTGACCCCCGCCCCCATCGAAAACCTGCCCCACGGGGCGTTTCGTCGCGCGTCTACACCTTGAAACCTGCCGGTGGAAGCGGGTAGATACCGCGCGGAATAGGACCCCAGATAGGTGAACCATGTTCGACACGATGACCATGACCAAAGCGGTGGGCGCGGTATGCGGCTCGCTTCTCGTGTTGATGCTGGCAAACTGGGCGGGAGACTCGCTGTACAAGGTGGGGGCAGAGTCTGAAGGTGCCGAAGAAGGTGAGGAAGGCGGGATCACCCAGGCCTACACCATCGACACCGGCGAGGAAGCGGCACCGGCCGAAGGCGCAGGCGCAGGCGAAGCGGTCGATCTCGCGGCCCTGATGGCGGCGGCTGATCCCGTCGCGGGCGAGGCGGTGTTCAAGAAATGCGGCTCTTGCCACAAGTTGACCGGCGCGAACGGCGTTGGACCCTATCTCAACGGGGTCGTCGGGCGCAATCACGCGGCGGTAGCGGACTTCGCCTATTCCGAAGCCATGGCGGCCAAGGCGGCGGAACCCTGGACGCCGGAAGCGCTGTTCGCCTTCCTGGAAAACCCCAAGCAGAACCTGCCCGGAACCAAGATGGCCTTTGCGGGTCTGCCGAAGCCCGAGGACCGGGCGAACGTGATCGCCTATCTGGCCGCCAATCCCTGATCGGGACGGATGTTCAACGACGATGTGCCGCCCGACCGGGCGGCATTCTTCTTTGCGCTCACGCAATCGCGCGGGGCAATCGCGGCTTGTTGGCTCGACAAAGCCGGATTTTGCATCAATGAATACCGCAACAAGATGAGGCACGGGGAGGTCGGAGGATGCGGACAGGCGCGCGGTCAGTCGCTGGGGCAAGCACGGCGGCAGGGTTTCATCCCTGGCGCGGGGCGGGGGCCGCTTTCGGGGGCCTGATCCTCGCGCTTGCCGCAGTGGTCCTGCCCGCCCGCGCCGAAACCGTGATCACCTCGCACGGGATTTCGACATTCGGCGACCTCGCGCTGCCGGCGGATTTCAAGTACCTGCCCTATGTGAACCCCGATGCCCCGAAGGGCGGCGAGATCAGCCAGTGGGCGCCGGGCACCTTCGACAGCTTCAATCCCTACACCATCCAGGGCAATGCGGCGGCGCTGTCCTCGATCTTCTACGAATCGATCCTGTCCGGCACGCTGGACGACATCAGCGCCGCCTACTGCCTCTTGTGCGAGACGATGGAATACCCCGAGGACCGCTCCTGGGTGATCTTCAACCTTCGCAAGGATGTGACGTTCTCGGACGGCAGCCCGATGACCGCCGATGACGTGCTGTTCAGCTACGAGCTCTTCCGCGACAAGGGCATTCCCGAATACCGCTCGGTCGCCAACGAGAAGTTCCAGTCGGTCGAGGTGCTGGACCCCTACCGGATCAAGTTCACCTTCTCGCCGGGCACCGCGTTCCGCGACATGCCGGGGCAGGCGGGCAGCACGATTGTCTTCTCCAAAAAGGACTACCTCGAAAAGAACCGTGACCTGGAGAAGTCCAGCTTCGAGCCCTTCCTCGGCACCGGGGCCTATGTGCTGGACAGCTACAAGCCCGGCCAGCAGGTGATCTACCGGCGCAATCCGGATTACTGGGGCAACGACCATCCCCTGAACATCGGCCAGAACAACTTCGACCGCATCCGGATCGAGTATTTCGGCGACGACAACGCCGCGATGGAGGCGTTCAAGGCCGGGATCTACACCTTCCGCA
>JBIJDO010000101.1:0-8354 GCA_044344105.1 Tabrizicola sp. | reverse complement strand
CCAGTTCGGGCAAGGGCAGCCTGCAGCCGGTCGACATGGCCCAGGTCGCAAAGGAGGTCGCGGTCGAGATGGTTCCGCTGGCGCTTGAACAGGGGGTCGACCTTGGCTTTGAAGGTTTGGCCGAAGCCACGGTCGCCGCGGACCCGGTGCTTCTGGCGGAGCTTTTGGGAAACCTTGTCGGAAATGCCATCAGCTACGCGGGCCGCGGTGCGGAGGTCACGGTCAGGGCCTTGCGCGAAGGCGATCAGGTCATTCTGGAGGTCGAGGACAACGGCCCCGGACTTTCGCCGGAGCGACTGGCGCAGTTCAGCCGGACCGGACGGGGCGCGGGACGCCCGATGCCGAGCCTGGCCAGAAGCCAGACGAACGGGATGGGTCTTGGCCTTTCCATCGCTGCCGAAATCTCGGACCTGTTCGGTGCCGCCTTCATCCTGGAGACCGCCCGGTCCGGTTCGGGGCTTCTGGCGCGCGTCTGCTTCGGTCCTGTCGGGACCTGACCCTTTCGGCCTTTAGCCGGCATGGTCCGCGCCGGCAACCGGCGCAGGCTCAGCCGCTTGATTGCCGGATCAGCAGTCTGGGCGTGATCGATACGGTTCTGGGGCCACCCTGCGGGCCGTCGAGGACGTCGAGGATCAGCGCGGCGGTGCGGGTGCCGATGTCGCGCGGGAACGGGTTGATCGTGGTGAGCGCGGGGACCGAAACCTCGGCGATCTCGTAGTCGCCGAACCCCGCGATCCAGATCCGGTCGGGAACGGGAATGCCGCGCCGCTGGCATTCGGTCAGGGCGCCGAAGGCCGAAAGGTCGGACACGCAGATCACCGCCTCTGTGTCGGGTCGCGTCTCGAGGAGCCGTCCCATGGCGGCCGCACCCTCGCGCATCGAGATCGGCGGTGCTCCGGCAGCGATCAGGCGCGAGGCGTCAAGGCCTTGGTCCTCCATCGCCGCGACAAAGCCCGCGCGGCGGTCCGATCCCCGGGTGTCGCGGTCGGCGTCGCCGCCGATGAAGGCGATCCGGGTCAGGCCCTGCGCGACGAAATGGCCGACCATGCCGCGCACCGCCGCCGCATTGGAAAACCCGACGACATGGCCGATGGGGTTCACGGGAACATCCCAGGTTTCGACCACCGGGATCCCCGCGCCTTGCAGCATCCGCCGCGCACGGGGGGTATGCGTGCCCCCGGTCACCACGATCGCCTCGGGCCGCCGCCGCAGAAGCTGTTCGATCAGGCGTTCCTCTTCGTGGACGTCATAATCGGTATAGCCGAGCAGAATCTGCAGCCCGCGCGGCTTCAGCCCTTCCGACAGGCCGCGCAGGGTTTCCGCGAAGTTGGCGTTGTTGATCGACGGAATGGTGACGGCGACAAAGTCGGTCTTCTGCGAGCGCAGGTTCGAGGCGGTCGCATCGAAAACATAGCCGAGATCGTCGGCCGCCTTGAGGATCGCCTCGCGTGTGGTCTCGCTGACCGAACTGTCCTGTTTGTAGGCCCGGCTCACCGTCATGGGCGAGACCCCCGCGAAACGGGCGACATCGGCCATGGTCGGAGCTTTGCGCGGCGGGCTCATGAGGTCGGGGCGAAACTGTGTGCCGTGGTGACGTGGTGGTGGATACGCCCGGTGAAATGGCGGCCAAGCACCGCTTCGGTCGCGGCGCGGCCCTCCTTGCGGATCGGATGGTTCAGAAAAGCATCGACCGTCGCCTGGTCCGGCCAGTCGATGGCCAGGATCAGCGGATAGTCCGGAGCGCCATCGTCGCGGTCCTCGGCAAAGGTGACATGGATCGCCAGAGCGCCGGGAAAGCGCTGCCACACGGGAAGCATCTCGGCCAGGACGTCGCGGCGAAAGGCTTCGGTGTGCCCTTCTTTCAAGGACCCCTCGAACAGGGCATATCGGGTGATCATGGCGTCAGGTCCTTTCGCGGTCCCTTGAAATACTCCATCAATGCCGCCTGATCCTCGCCGCCCAGACCCGAAGCGGTCAGCATCCGGTGCACCTCGGCGCAGAGCGCGGTCAGGGGCATGGCGGTGTGGGTCAGCCGGGCAAGGTCCTGGGCACCGTTCAGGTCCTTGACCATGTTGTCGATCCGTCCGGTGCGACGATAATCGCGCGCAGCCATCCGGGGCATGTATTCCTGCAGGATGGCGCTGTCTGCGCGCCCGCCCTTCAACGCTTTCGGGATCATCTGTGCGTCCACCCCCGCCGCTTCGGCCAGCGCGGTCGCTTCGGCGACGGCCAGGAAGCCAAGACCGCAGAGAACCTGGTTGATCAGCTTGGTGGTCTGGCCCGCCCCTGGCCCGCCCATCCGGGTCTGGTTCGCGGCGACGCTTGCAAGGATGGCCTGCGCCTCGGCCACATCCGCCTCGGCCCCGCCCTGCATCAAAGTCAGCTCGCCCGTCGCCGCCTTGGGGATACCACCGGACAGGGGGCTGTCCACCCAGCGCAGGCCGTGCCCGGCCGCCTCGGTCGCCAGGGACTTCGTCGTCTCCGGGTCGATGGAGGACATGTCGATGATCAGCGTCCCTTTGGCCGCCCCCTCCGCGACGCCCCCCGGCCCGAAGACTGCGGCGCGGACGATGCGCGGCGCGTTCAGCGACAGGATCACCGCCTGCGCACCCCTCGCCGCTTCGGCCGCCGAAGGTGCCGCTGCCGCCCCCACAGCCACCAGAGCCGCGACCTTTCCGGGGTCCAGATCGAACACCGCCAGCGGCGTGCCCGTCGCCGCCAGCCGCGCCCCGATGGCACCGCCCATAGCGCCCGCTCCGATCAGGGCAACGCTCATCCTTTTGCCTCCTTCAGGCGGGGAAGGATCGCTGCAACCAGCGCCCCGAGCGGCTGGTCGATGTCCACCGCGAATGCCTCTTCCGGCCCCGGCGCCTCCAGCGTGGCAAACTGGCTGTCGAGAAGGCTTGTCGGCATGTAGTGCCCCTTCCGCGCGGCCATCCGCGCCAGGATGACCTCGCGGTTGCCGGTCAGATGCACGAACCGTACCGGCCCGCCCGCACCCGCCCGGATCCGGTCGCGGTAGCTGCGCCGCAACGCCGAGCAGCCGACGATCACGGGTGCCTCCGTCGCCAGCACGCCCGCCACCCGGTCCAGCCAGGGCCAGCGGTCCGCATCGGTCAGCGGAACCCCAGCGCGCATCTTTTCCACGTTCTGCGGCGGATGCAGATCATCGCCGTCGCGATAGGGAACCGCCAGCCGCGCGGCCAACCCTTCGCCGACCGAGGACTTGCCGCAGCCCGAGACGCCCATGATCACGATACGCAGGGTCATAGCGAGGCCGTGATCCCGCCGTCGACATAGAGGATATGGCCGTTGACGAAGCTGGCGGCATCGGAGGCAAGGAAGATGCAGGCCCCCTGCAACTCCTCCACCTTTCCCCAGCGTCCCGCCGGGGTCCGCTTCTCCAGCCAGGCGCTAAACGCTGCGTCCGCCACCAGCGCCGCATTCAGGGGCGTGTCGAAATAGCCCGGGGCAATCGCGTTGCACTGCAGCCCATGCTTCGCCCAGTCCGTCGCCATGCCCTTGGTCAGGTTCCCGACCGCCCCCTTCGTCGCCGTGTAGGGCGCGATGGACGGTCGCGCCAAAGCCGTCTGCACCGAGGCGATGTTGATGATCCGGCCCCGTCCCCGCGCGATCATGTGCCGGGCGACGGCCTGCCCGACGTGGAACACCGATGCGATGTTGGTCTGCAACAACCGCTCGAAGGCTTCGGCGGGGAAGTCCTCCAGCGGCGCGCGATGCTGCATCCCGGCGTTGTTCACCAGGATGTCGATGGGGTTTCCCGCCGCCTCGAACCCGTCCACCGCCGCCCGCACGCCCGCATGATCCGTCGCGTCGAAGGCCAGCACTTGCGCCTGCGGTATCCGCGCCGCCGCTGCAGCCAACTTTTCCGCATCGCGCCCGTTCAGCACCACCCGGGCGCCTGCCGCCGCCAGCCCCTCGGCCAGCGCAAAGCCGATGCCCTGCGACGAACCCGTGATCAGCGCCCGCTTTCCGGTCAGGTCGAACAGCCGGTGTCCCATGCGTCACTCCGCTTCACTTCGCTCTCGACAAGCGCGTTTCGACTCGTTTATGTTATCGATAACACAAGCTGTCAAGCGCAGACGAGGGGAACCATGGCCAAACCGCATGTCCTGCAAGTCGGGCCCTATCCGGACTGGGACCAGACGCCCCTCGACGCCGCCTTCACCATCCACCGCTGGTGGGAGGCTGCCGACAAGGATGCCTTCCTCGCCAAGGTCGGCCCGGACATCCGCGCCATCGCCACGCGCGGCGATCTTGGGGCGTCGGAGGCGATGATCGCCGCCTGCCCGAGGCTAGAGATGATCTCGGTCTTTGGTGTCGGCTATGAGTCCGTGCATCTGCCGTCCTGCCGGGCGCGGGGGATCCGGGTGACGAATACCCCCGATGTCCTGACCGAGGATGTCGCGGATATCGCCGTGGCGATGCTTCTGGCCCTGGTGCGACGGGTCGGTCCGGCCGAGGCCTGGGTCCGCTCTGGCGACTGGGCGGCCAAGGGGGTTCCCCCGCTTACCCGCAAGGTTACCGGCACGCGGGCGGGCATCCTCGGCCTTGGCAGGATCGGCGCGGCGATCGGGCGGCGGCTGCAGGGCTTCGGCATGGACATCGCCTATTCCGCCCGCAGCCCCAAGCCCGGCGCGGAGGCCTGGACCTACATCCCCGATGCCGTGGCCTTGGCAGAACGGTCCGACCACCTTTTCATCGCCCTCGCCGCGACCCCCGAAACCCGCCATATCGTCAACGCCCGCGTCTTGCAGGCGCTTGGCCCCGAGGGCACGCTGATCAACATCAGCCGCGCCGCGAACGTGGACGAAACCGCGCTTCTGGACGCGCTGGAAACCGGCCAGATCGCCGGGGCGGCTTTGGACGTGTTCGAGGGCGAGCCCAACCTCAACCCCCGTTTCCTGACCGCGCCGAATATCCTTCTCCAGCCGCACCACGGCTCGGGCACCATCGAGACGCGCAAGGCGATGGGCAAGCTGACGCGCGACAACCTGACCGCGCATTTCGGAGGACAGCCCCTGCTGACCCCGGTGCCGCTGTGAAGGCACCCCAATGAAAGCCATCGTCATCCACGCCGCCCGGGATCTTCGGATCGAGGACCGCCCCGAAGACCCTGTGCTTCCCGGCCAGTTGCGCCTGCGCCTCGCCACGGGGGGCGTCTGCGGCTCGGACCTGCACTACTACAACCACGGCGGCTTCGGGGCCGTGCGGCTGAAGGAACCGATGATCCTCGGCCACGAGGTCTCGGCCCATGTCGAGGATCCCGGCACAACCGGCTTCGCCAGGGGCCAGCTTGTCGCAGTCTCCCCCAGCCGCCCCTGCGGGGCCTGCAAGTTCTGCCTTGAAGGCCTGGCCAACCAGTGCCTGAACATGCGCTTTTACGGCAGCGCCATGCCTTTCCCGCACATCCAGGGCGCCTTCCGCGAGGTGCTGGTGGCCGACGCCAGCCAATGCGTCGACGCCACCGGCCTGACCCCGGGCGAGGCCGCGATGGCCGAACCCCTTGCCGTCACGCTCCACGCCACCCGCCGGGCCGGAGAGATGATGGGGAAACGCGTCCTCGTCACCGGCTGCGGGCCGATCGGCACCCTTGCCATCCTCGCCGCCCGCAGGGCAGGGGCAGCCGAGATCGTCGCGACCGACCTCTCCGACTTCACCCTAAGGCTTGCCGCAAAGGTCGGGGCGGACCGGGTTATCAACACTGCCCGCAACCCCGACGCCCTTGCCGCCTACAGCGCCGACAAGGGGTATTTCGACGTCCTTTACGAATGCACCGGCGTCGCTGCAGCCCTGGCCCAAGGCATCGCCGCGATGCGCCCGCGCGGGGTCATTCTGCAACTGGGCCTTGGCGGGGACATGTCCCTGCCGATGATGGCGATCACCGCCAAGGAACTGGACCTGCGCGGCTCGTTCCGGTTTCACGCAGAGTTTGCCACCGGCGTGGGCCTGATGCAGAAAGGCCTGATCGACGTCCGCCCGCTGATCACCCACAGCGTGGCGCTGGCGCAGGCGGAGGATGCCTTCCGCCTTGCCTCCGACCGCTCACAGGCGATGAAGGCACAGATCGTGTTCGCCGATTGACCGCGTTTCGGTTTGACCCTGTCCGCCGGGTCGCCGACAACTGGCACCGAGGAGTCGTCCCATGTCCTTCTTCGAAATCCACGATCCCGCCTTCGGCAGCTTCGTCATGGGCAACGCTCCAGTCAAACAACTGGCGACCGGGTTTGACTGGGTCGAGGGGCCGGTCTGGTTCGGCGATCAGGGTTGCCTCCTCTTCTCGGACATTCCGAACAACCGTATCCTGCGGTGGAGCGAGGAGGGCCTGACCACCTTCCGTCAGCCCGCGAACTATACCAACGGCCACACCCGCGACCGGCAGGGGCGGCTGATCAGTTGCGAACATGGTGGCCGCCGCGTGACCCGCACCGAATGGGACGGCACGATCACTGTCATTGCCGACGGCTATCAGGACAAGCCGCTGAACAGCCCCAACGATGTCGTGGTGGCCAGCGACGGGGCCATCTGGTTCACGGACCCGCACTACGGGATCATGACCGACTACGAAGGCTTCAAAGCCCCGCAGGAACTGCCTTGCCAGGTCTACCGCGTCGATCCCGCGGGCGCCGTCGAGGCGGTCATCACCGACATGGCCTGCCCGAACGGCCTGGCTTTCAGCCCGGACGAAAGCCGCCTCTACGTCGCCGACACCGGGCGGATGTTCAGTGCCGACCCACAGCACATCAAGGTCTTCGACATGCTCGGCGGACGCCCGGCCAACGGACGCGTCTTCCACAAGATCGACCGGGGCTGCGCCGATGGCATCCGGGTGGACAGCGACGGCAACCTCTGGTCCTCCGCCGCCGACGGCGTCCATTGCATCGCACCGGACGGGAGGCTGCTGGGCAAGATCCTCGTGCCGGAAACCGTCTCCAACATCTGCTTCGGCGGTCGCGCCAGGCACCGGCTGTTCATCACCGCGACGACCAGCCTCTATTCCGTGATCCTCAACCGCAAGGGCGTGCAGATACCATGAAGACTCCGGGGGCCATGACCAAACCGCAAACCGGCCTGATCGGCCTTGGCACCATGGGCGCGGCGCTGGCGCTGAACATCGCCGAGAAGGGCTTTCCCATCGCCGTCTGGAACCGCACCACCAGCGTCACCCACGCCTTCAAGGCCGAGGCCGGAGATCTCGCCCCCCGCATCACGCCCGCCGACACCCTCGCCGATCTCGTCGCCGCCATCACGCCGCCGCGCGCGATCATCCTGATGGTCCCCGCTGGCCCGGCGGCGGACGACATGCTGACAGCCCTCGCGCCGCTCCTTTCCCCCGACGACCTGGTGATCGACGCGGGCAACGCCAATTTCCACGATACCAACCGCCGCACCGCGCAGGGCCTCCCGTTCCGCTTCATGGGCATCGGCGTTTCCGGCGGCGAGGAGGGTGCCCGGCACGGCCCGGCGATCATGGCGGGCGGCACGCCCGAAGACTGGACGCGCATGGCCCCGGTGTTCCGGGCCATCGCGGCCAAGGCCGAAGACGGCACGCCATGCGCCGATTACATGGGGCAGGCGGGGGCCGGGCATTTCGTCAAGTCGGTCCACAACGGCATCGAATACGCCGACATGCAGATGATCGCCGAGGTCTACGGCGTGATGCGCGACGGTCTCGGGCTGACCGCGTCCGAGATCGCGCCGGTCTTCGCCCGCTGGAACGAGGGCACGCTACGGTCCTACCTTGTGGAAATCACCGCCGCCGTCGCCGGAGCGACCGACCCCATCAAGGGCGGCGCGCTTCTCGACATGATCGTCGATGCCGCCGGGCAGAAGGGCACCGGGCGCTGGACCGCGATCGAGGCGCAGAACCTCGCCGCCCCGATCCCGGTGATCGAGGCCGCCGTCATGGCCCGTAACGTCTCGGCCCGGCGCAGCGAACGCGCCGAGGGCGAGGCTCTGTATGGCCCCGCACCGCAGCGCGCCGAGGTCGCGCTCGACGACCTTGAACACGCCCTCATCGCCGGGAAGATCCTCTGCTACGCCCAGGGCTTCGCGATGATGACCGCCGCCGCGAAGGACTTCGGCTGGGCGCTCGACATGCCTGCCATCGCCCGGGTCTGGCGGGCGGGCTGCATCATCCGGTCGGCCATGCTGAACGACATGGCGACCGCGCTTGCCGCCCATCCCGGCCAGAACCTGATCCTTGCCCCGTTCTTCGCCGACCACCTGCGCCGGTCAGTTCCCGCCCTCCGCCGGGTTGTCGCCGCCGGAGCGTTGAACGGCCTTGGCCTGCCCGCCCTGTCGTCGGGCCTTGCGTGGTTCGACCTGATGCG
>JBIJDO010000100.1:0-8367 GCA_044344105.1 Tabrizicola sp. | reverse complement strand
CATGATGACGCCCTCAACCGCCCCCCGGAAGGCCTGGATCTCGGTCCTTGCCAAGGCAGCGCCCGCACGACTTTCGGCCTTGATGCCAAGCCTGCCGCCGCATGAGGTGCTGCGGGCGCCGGAGGTCGGGGCGGTCATGGTCCAAGGCCGGATCGGCGGAACGGGAGCGGCGTTCAATCTGGGGGAAATGACGGTCACCCGCTGTTCGGTCCGGCTGCAGGCGGGCGCGGTGGGCCATGCCTGGGTGCAGGGGCGCAATCCGGCCCATGCCCTGCGGGCCGCGGTGGCGGACGCGCTTTTGCAGACCGACGCTGCATCGAGCATCCTGGAACAGGTCGTGCAGCCGCTGATCGAAGAGGCGGCGGCAACAAGGTCGGCGCGGGCAAGGAAGGCGGCAGCGACCAGGGTCGAGTTCTTCACCATGGTCAGAGGAGAGGACCAATGATCGGGGCCGCAGTTTCCGGCGGGTTCGACGACGCGCCCGTCCGGTCGGCGCGCGCCTTCCGGGAGGTGCTGGAAGCGATGGCCCGGCCCGGCACGATCCGCCGGGTGGCGGGGGCAAAGGCTCCGGAACCGCTGTCCGTTGCCGCAAGCGTGGCGCTTCTGACCCTGGCCGATGCGACGACGCCGGTGCATCTTGCCGGAGCGGCGGATCGCCCGGTGGTGCGGGACTGGATCGCCTTTCACATCGGGACCCCACTGGTGGCGGCCGAAGCGGCGGATTTCGCCGTGGGAACCTGGCCGGACCTTCTGCCCGTTTCGCGCTTCCGGATCGGGCAGCCCGACTATCCCGACCGCTCGGCCACGCTGATCGTCGAGATGGACCGGCTGGTGAACCACGGTCCCGCCCTGACCGGACCGGGGATCGCGATGGCGACCTGGCTGTCCTTGCCGGAAACGGCGGCATTCCACGCCAATCGGGCGCAGTTTCCGCTTGGCTTTGACTGTCTTCTGACCTGCGGCGACCGGCTGGCCGGACTGCCGCGATCAACCCGCGTGGAGAAGCTTTAGATGTATGTCGCGGTCAAGGGCGGCGAGAACGCCATCGACAACGCCCATGCCTGGCTGGCCGAGGAACGGCGGGGCGATCCGGGCGTTCCGGACCTGTCTATCGCCCAGATCCGCGGGCAGATGAAGCTGGCCGTGAACCGGGTGATGGCCGAAGGCTCGCTCTTTGACCCCGATCTTGCGGCGCTGGCGATCAAGCAGGCGCAGGGGGACCTGATCGAGGCGATCTTCCTGATCCGCGCCTACCGGACCACCTTGCCGCGGCTTGCGGCGTCCGTGCCGGTCGACACCGGCGCGATGACCGTGTCGCGGCGCATCTCGGCCACGTTCAAGGATTTGCCGGGCGGGCAGATCCTGGGGCCGACCTTCGACTACACCCATCGCCTGCTGGATTTTGCGCTGATGGACGAGCGTTCCGTCGAGGTGCCCCCCACCCCCATCCCCTCCCCACCGGGGGGAGGGGAGGCGCATGAACCGGTCGTTGTGCCCCATGTCACCGGCTTTCTGAACCGGGACGGTCTGATCGAGGATGAGCCCGCATCGGACGTATCCCCGCCGGACCTGACCCGCGCCCCGATGGAATTGCCCGCCGGGCGTCCCCTCCGCCTGCAGGCCCTGACGCGCGGGGACGAGGGCTTTGTCCTTGGCCTCGCCTATTCGACGCAGCGCGGCTACGGGCGCACGCATGCCTTTGTGGGCGAGCTTCGGATCGGCACGGTTGCGGTCGAGGTCGAGAGTCCCGAGCTGGGTTTTGCCGTCGAGATCGGCGAGGTCGAGCTGACCGAATGCGAAACGGTCAACCAGTTCAAGGGGTCGAAGACCGAGCCGCCACAGTTCACCCGGGGCTACGGGCTGGTCTTCGGCCAGTCGGAGCGCAAGGCGATCTCCATGAGTCTGGTGGACCGGGCCTTGCGCTGGAAGGAGCTGGGCGAGGACGATACCGGCGCTCCGGCCCAGGACGAGGAATTCGTGCTGATGCATGCCGACAACGTCCAGGCAACGGGGTTTCTGGAACATATCAAGCTGCCGCACTACGTCGATTTCCAGGCCGAGCTTGAGCTGGTGCGGCGTCTGCGCGCCGAGGCCACGGCGCTGCAGGAGGCGGCAGAATGACCGAGCATTTCGACACCGGTGCCTACAACTTCGCCTATCTCGACGAACAGACCAAGCGGATGATCCGCCGGGCGATCCTGAAGGGCGTTGCGGTGCCGGGCTATCAGGTGCCCTTCGCCAGCCGCGAGATGCCGATGCCTTACGGCTGGGGCACCGGCGGGGTGCAGGTGACGGCGGCCTGCCTCGTGCCCGAGGACCGGCTGAAAGTCATCGACCAGGGCGCGGACGACACGACGAACGCCGTCAGCATCCGCCGCTTCTTCCAGCGCACGGCGGGGGTTGCCACCACGGAAGCGACGGCGGAGGCGACGGTGATCCAGACCCGGCACCGCATTCCCGAGACGCCGCTGACCGAAGGCCAGATTCTGGTCTATCAGGTGCCGATCCCCGAACCCCTGCGCTTTCTGGAACCGCGCGAGACCGAGACGCGGAAGATGCACGAGCTGGAGGAATACGGGCTGATGCATGTCAAGCTGTTCGAGGACATCGCCCGGCACGGCACGATCGCCACGTCCTACGCCTATCCGGTGCGGGTCGAGGGGCGCTATGTGATGGACCCCTCACCCATCCCGAAGTTCGACAATCCGAAACTGTCGGGCAATCCGGCGATCCAGCTGTTCGGGGCGGGGCGCGAGCAGCGGATCTATGCGTTGCCGCCCTATACGGATGTGGTGAGCCTTGATTTCGACGATCATCCGTTCGAGGCCACCAAGGCCGTGCATGACTGCGACCTTTGCGGCGCGACGGACAGCTATCTGGACGAGGTGATCACCGATGACCGGGGCGGGCGGGTGTTCCTCTGTTCCGACACCGACTTTTGCACGGCGCGGCGGGCGGGGGGAGAGGTCGGGCGGCTGGGCCTTGGGGATGCGGCATGAGCGTGGTCGAGAGGATCATCGCGGCGGACCAGCCGCTGTTGCAGGTCACAGGCCTGTCCAAGCGCTATGGGGCGAGGGTCGGTTGCGCCGACGTCAGCTTTGACCTCTGGCCCGGCGAGGTGCTGGGCATCGTGGGTGAAAGCGGGTCGGGCAAGTCCACGCTTCTGTCCTGCCTTGCGGGCCACCAGCGCCCCGATCTTGGGCGGATCGGCTATGACGGGCGCGACGTGCTGGCGATGGGCGAGACGGAGCGGCGCAGGCTTTCCCGGACCGACTGGGCCTATGTCCACCAGAACCCGCGCGACGGGTTGCGGATGGGCGTCAGTGCGGGGGGCAATGTCGGCGAGCGGCTGATGGCGGTGGGTGCGCGGCACTATGGCGAGATCCGGGGCAAGGCCGTCGACTGGCTGGGCCGGGTGGAGATCGCGGCGGACCGGATCGACGACCGGCCCTCGGCGTTCTCGGGCGGGATGCAGCAGCGGCTGCAGATCGCGCGGAACCTGGTCACCGCGCCGCGCCTTGTCTTCATGGACGAGCCGACCGGCGGGCTGGATGTGTCCGTGCAGGCCCGGCTTCTGGACCTGTTGCGCGGGCTGGTGCGGGACATGGGGCTGAGCGTGATCATCGTCACCCATGATCTGGCGGTGGTGCGGCTGCTGGCCGACCGGTTGATGGTGATGAAGGACGGCCGCGTGGTGGAAGCGGGCCTGACCGATCAGGTGCTGGACGATCCGCAGCATGGCTATACCCAGTTGCTCGTGTCCTCCGTCCTGCAGGTGTAGCCGATGATCCGGATCGAGAACCTGTCCAAGTCCTTCACCCTGCACAACCAGGGCGGCGCGATCCTGCCGGTCATGGCCGGTGCCCGCCTGACGGTCGATCCGGGGGAATGCGTCGGGCTGACCGGCCAGTCCGGCGCGGGCAAATCGACGCTGATGCGGATGGTCCATGGCAACTACCTGACGGCCGGCGGCACGCTGATGGTCGGTGCGGTCGATGTCGCGCGCGCCCCCCCGCGCGAGATCATCGCGCTTCGGCGGCACACGCTGGGCTATGTCAGCCAGTTCCTGCGGGTCGTGCCGCGTGTGCCCACGCTGGATGTGGTGGCCGAGCCGCTTCTGGTGCTGGGGATGCCAGCGGTCGAGGCGCGCGACCGGGCGGCGGCGCTGCTGACCCGGCTGAACATCCCCGAGCGGCTGTGGTCCCTGTCGCCCACCACCTTTTCGGGCGGCGAACAGCAGCGGGTCAACATCGCGCGCGGGTTCGTCCATCCCTTCCCGGTGCTTCTGCTGGACGAGCCGACCGCCAGTCTGGACGCGGCGAACCGCGAGGTCGTGTTGTCCCTGATCGAAGAGGCCAAGGCTCGGGGCGCGGCGATCCTGGGGATCTTCCATGACGAGGCCGCGCGCGTCCGGATCTGCGACCGTCTGGTCGATGTGACCGGCTTCACGCCGAGGGCCGTGGCATGACGGGTGCCGCCCAGGTCTTAGCCATCGTCGGGCCCTCCGGGGCCGGAAAGGATGCGCTGATCCGGGGTGCCATGGCCGAGCGACCCGATCTGAGGCTGGCGCGACGGGTGATCACGCGACCGACCGATGCGGGAGGCGAGGACTTTGACGGCGTGTCCGAAGCCGAGTTCCTGCAGCGCAAGGCGGAAGGCGCGTTTGCCCTGGACTGGCAGGCCCATGGGCTGCGCTACGGGATTCCACGTCGGCAGATCGAAGGACCGGGGCCGGTCCTGTTCAACGGCAGTCGTGCGGCCTTGCCAGAGGCGGTCCGGTTGCTTCCGGGCCTGCGCATCATCCTGATCACGGCGCCCGAACCTGTGCTTGCGGCCCGGCTTGCGGCGCGCGGCAGGGAAGGCGAAGCCGATATCCGGGACCGCCTGAGCCGCGCCGCCTTTGCCATGCCTGCGGGCCTGACCTTTGACATCGTGACCAACGACGGCAGTCTTGCAGCCGGGGTGGCACGGCTTCTGGCCGCGCTTCAGCCGGTGAGGGCGTAGCGGTGCAAGAGGTGGAACCGGCCCGCATCGTCCTCGCCAAACAGGCAAAGGTCCTCGATCAGAAAGGGACGCGGCAGGACCGGGGCGAAATGATCCCGGAGCGCGGTCCTGACCGCACCGACCTCACCCTCGGGCAGGCGATCGGTCAGCGTCAGGTGGAAGCGGAATTCCTCCATCACATGAGGATAGCCCCAGACGTCGAGAAGCGCGCGCTGGCGCGGCGACAGGTGGTCCGGCCTGCGCCGGGCGATTTCATCTGCGGTGAGGGCGGCACGCAGGGCATTGGTGGCTTCGACGACGGCGGCCCCAAGTTCAAGCAGTGCCGCCTCGCAGCCTTCGGGCGTCAGGGCGAGGAAGCCCTGCATGTCCTCAAGCGTCAGCCCGTCACAGCGGACCGGAGCGAGCCGCGCGGCAAGGCCGGCAACGACCGCAGCGGCATCAGCCGCGGACACGCCCTCGGCAAGCCGGAACGGTGCGCGCAAAGTGCCGTGAAAGCCGTAGCGACGCGCTTCCGCGGTCAGGATGGCGGGGAACGGAATGCCCGGCAGGTCGGGCTGCGGCACCGCCCGGCCTGCCTCTGCATCCCAGCCAAGCCAGAGGATTGCACGGCTGGCAAACGGCCCCGGCCGTGGGGCGAAATAGACAGCGTAGCGTTGCATATCGTCCATGGCGCGGGGCCTAGCCTGCCCGTGTCACATGCGCGTGACAGTGTGATGGCAGATGGCCCCGATCCCCGACCGACTTCAAGACAGGACCTGCACCGATGACCGAGACGATCCTTGCCAATGCCACCCTGGTCCTGCCCGGTGAGGTCCTGCACGGCCAGGTGCGGCTGGCCGAAGGGCGCATTGCCGACATCGCCGGGGGCCGCCAGGTTTCGACGGGGGCGCTGGATTGCGGCGGCGATCTGGTACTGCCGGGTCTGGTCGAGCTGCACACCGACAACCTTGAACGCCACATCGAACCCCGGCCACGGGTGGGCTGGCCGCATCTGCCGGCCATCATCGCGCATGACGCCGAACTGGCCAGCGTGGGCATCACCACGGTCTTTGATGCCCTTCGGGTGGGATCGCTGGTCAAGAGCAAGACCAACTCGGGCGAATATGCGCGCGGCATGGCGGACGAGATCCTGAGCCTGCGCCGGAGCCGGGCCTTGAAGATCAGCCATCTTCTGCATCTGCGCGCCGAGGTCTGCAGCGACACTCTGGTCGAAGAGCTGGCCAAGTTCGGCCCCGAAGACGAGGTCGGGATCGTCAGCCTGATGGATCATACTCCGGGGCAGCGGCAGTTCCGCGACATGTCGAAACTGAAGGAGTACTACACCGGAAAGTACGGCATTTCCGAAGCCGACTGGCAGGACCATGTGTCGAGCCAGCTGGCGATCCGCGATCGTCTCGGCGCGCTGCACGAGGCGGTGGTTGTCAGTGAGGCCGGGCGTCTGGGGGCGGTGCTGGCCAGCCATGACGACACCACCGCGTCGCAGGTCGCGACCAGCGCTGCGCAGGGTGTCCAGTTCGCCGAGTTTCCGACGACGGTCGAGGCGGCAGCGGCCTGCCGCGAGGCCGGGATCAAGGTGATGATGGGTGCCCCGAACCTGGTGCGCGGCGGCAGCCATTCCGGCAATGTGGCGGCCAGCGCCCTGGCCGAGGCCGGGCTTCTGGACATCCTGTCGTCGGATTATGTGCCGTCGTCGCTGCTCTCAGGGGCGCTTCTTCTGGCGGACATCTGGGGCGATGTGGCGCGGGGGATAGCGACCGTGACCTCGGCGCCGGCGGCGGCGGCGGGACTGCAGGATCGCGGTCGGCTTCAGGTCGGCGCACGCGCGGATGTGATCCGGGTGGCCCGGCTCGGCCCGGCGGTCGCGCCAAGGGGGGTCTGGGTCAGGGGCGAGCGGGTCGGCTGAGCCACCGCCCGCCCGAGCGGCAACCCGTGCGTCTGGTCAGCCATCCACCCGGATGCGGGCGTTGGTCGGGTCGAAGGGGCTGTCTTCGGTGACGGTCGCGTCCCATTCCTGCAGAAGCATCTTCACCTTCAGCTTCTGGCCGGGAACCGCGAGGTCGACCGGGACATAGCCCATGCCGATCTGCTTGCCGAAGGCGACCGAGTAGCCGCCCGAGGTCAGGCGACCGACCTTGATCCCGTGATGGATCAGCGCCTCCTTGCCCCACGGGTCAGCATCCGACGGGCCGTCGATCAGGACGGTCACGCATTTGAAGCGCACGCCGGTTTCCAGCATCTTCGCCTTGCCGCGGAACTCCTTCGACAGGTCGACGAAGCGGGGCAGGTCGGCCTCAAGCGGGGTCGCGTCGCGGCCAAGTTCGTTGCCGAAGGCGCGGTAGGATTTTTCCTGACGCAGCCAGTTCTGGGCGCGGGCACCGACTCCCTTGAGGCCGTGCTTCGCGCCGACCGACCAGATCAGGTCCCAGAGGTAGCGACCGAATTCGATCGGGTAGTGCAGTTCCCAGCCAAGCTCTCCGGTATAGGCCACGCGGATGGCGCGGACGGGGCACATGCCAAGCTCGATGTCGCGGCAGGAGAGCCAGGGGAAGCGCTTGTTGGACAGGACAGTGTCGGGGTCGGCGTCCTTGACGATGTCCTTCAGCAGCGCGCGGGCGTTCGGACCGGCGAGCGCATAGACGCCCCACTGGGTGGTGATGTCGTGGATGTCGATGGCCCCCTTGCCCGCGGCCATCCAGTCGTCAGCGGATTTCTGCAGGAAATCATAGTCATAGGCCGTCCAGGCCCCGGCGGAGATCAGGTAGTATTCGTCCTCGCGCAGCCGGACGATGGTGTATTCGGTCCGCGTGGTGCCGTGGTCGGTCAGGGCATAGGTCAGGTTGATCCGGCCCACGTTCGGCAGCTTGTTGCAGGTGAAGTGGTCGAGGAAGGCCGTCGCGCCGGGGCCGCGCACGAGGTGTTTCGTGAAGGCCGAGGCATCGATGATGCCGACGGTGTTGCGCACGGCCTCGGCTTCGGCCTTGGCGTATTGCCACCAGTCACCGCGCCGGAAGCTGCGGGAGTTGTGGTCGAAATCGGCGGGGGCGTCCTTCGGGCCGTAGTAGTTGGGCCGTTCCCAGCCGTTCACCTGACCCATCTGCGCGCCCATGTCCTTCTGCCGGTCATAGGCGGGCGCGGTGCGCAAGGGGCGGCAGGCTTCGCGTTCCTCGTCCGGGTGGTGCAGGATGAAGACGTGGTCGTAGCACTCCTCGTTCTTGCGGGAGGCGTATTCGGTGGTCATCCAGCCGCCGAAGCGCTTGGGGTCTAGAGAGGCCATGTCGATCTCGGCCTCGCCTTCGGTCATCAGTTGCGCGAGGTAATGGCCGGTACCGCCCGCGGCGGTGATGCCGAAGGAAAAGCCCTCGG
>JBIJDO010000125.1:0-7361 GCA_044344105.1 Tabrizicola sp. | reverse complement strand
CCGACAAGACCCGCAACATCCTGTCGCGGGAGAACCTCGCCAAGACGAAGAAGGGTGTCCGCATCATCAACTGCGCGCGGGGCGGGCTGATCGACGAGGCGGCGCTGCTGGAGGCGCTGAACGCGGGCCACGTCGCCGGAGCCGCGCTGGATGTGTTCGAGGTGGAACCCGCCACCGACAGCCCGCTTTTCAACCACCCGAACGTGGTCTGCACCCCGCACCTTGGCGCCTCCACCACCGAGGCGCAGGAGAACGTCGCGCTGCAGGTCGCCGAACAGATGTCGGACTATCTTCTGACCGGGGCGGTGCAGAACGCGCTCAACATGCCCAATGTCACGGCGGAGGAGGCTGCGGTGATGGGGCCGTGGATCAAACTGGCCAGCCACCTTGGCAGCTTCATCGGCCAGATGACCGACGAGCCGATCAAGGCGATCAACATCCTCTATGACGGCTCGGTCGCCGAGATGAACCTTGCGGCCCTCAATCAGGCGGTGATCGCGGGCGTCCTCAAGGCGCAGAACCCGGACGTGAACCTGGTCTCCGCCCCCGTGGTCGCGAAGGAGAAGGGCATCCAGATCTCCACCACAAGGCAGGAAAAGACCGGGGTGTTCGACGCCTATATCAAGGTCACGATGGTGACGGACAAGCGCGAACGCTCGGTCGCCGGGACCTGTTTCAGCGACGGCAAGCCGCGCTTCATCCAAATCAAGGGCATCAACATCGACGCCGAGATCGGCCAGCACATGCTGTACACCACGAACGAGGACGTGCCGGGCATCATCGGGCTTCTGGGCATGACGATGGGCAAGAACAACGTCAACATCGCGAACTTCACCCTGGGCCGGTCCGGCGTGGGGCAGGACGCGATCGCGATCCTCTACCTTGACCAGCGGATCGACCCACGCGTGATCGAGACCTTGGAATCGACCGGCATGTTCAGCCAGGTGAAAGCTCTGCAGTTCGAGGTCGCCTGAGCCGAGCCGTCAGGTCGGGTGGCGTCAGGTCGGATTGGGGCGGATGCGCGCGGCGGTCTTGTCGGCAAAGGCCGCAAGCCGCGCGCGGGCGTCCGGTTGGGTGTTGACGATGCCCGCGACCGCGGCCTCCATATAGGCCGCGTCCATCGCCGACATGTTCTGGACATGGGAGACCGCCGAACAGATCGCGAAGTTGGTCAGGGGCAGGTTGCGGGCGGCGGCCTGGGCAAGCTCCAGCGCCTTGTCGAAGCTTGAGCCCGGCACGAGGTACTGACAAAGGCCGACATCGACGGCCTCCTGCCCCTGATAGACCCGGCCCGTCAGCATCATGTCGATCATCCGCGCCTTGCCGACGAGGCCCGCCACCCGGATCGTCGCGCCGCCGCCGGTGAAAAGGCCCCGCTGACCTTCGGGCAGCGCGAAATAGGTCGTGGCATCGGCCACGCGGATATGCGCCGATGAGGCCAGTTCCAGCCCACCGCCGACCACCGCACCCGTCAGCGCCGCGATCACCGGCACGCCGCCGTATTCCATCTTGTTGAACGCCTCGTGCCAGCGCAGACACAGCTGCCAGAAGTCCGACGGGCTGCGGTCGGCGTCGTGATGCTCCACCAGGTCCAGACCGGCACAGAAATGCGTGCCCTCGGCGGCAAGGACGATGGAACGGACCCCGGCGCGGGGGGCGGCATCGAACAGGCGCACCAGGTCCTCGACACTGGCTGCATCCAGCGCATTCCGTTTCGCCGGACGGTTCAGCCTGGCGACCACCACGCCGTCGTCATGTTCGGTCAGCGCGATGTTGGTCAGCCCAAGGGCGGAAAGCGAGGCCATGTGCAAAACCTTTCAGAGGAACGGGATGTCGGTCAGCCTGCCTGCGCAAGGGCCGTCCGGCAAGTGGACCTCGACCCGGTCACCGATCCTGCAGGCGGAGGAGATCAGCGCAAAGCCGATGTTCTTCTGCAGCCGGTGAAACGGGTAACATGCGCGGTTCCCTGATGACAAGGCCGCTGTACCGGGTTCGGGGCGACCACCCTGTGCCCGCGACACGCGATTGTGCGCTGACGACATGGCGCCGTTCTGTCGCCGTCCGGCGTCTTGTGGATTCCGTCCGGCGCACATAAGGCTCGGAGCCGGGGGCGATGACCATGTCGCCCGGTTGCGACGCAGGGCCAGATTGCATGCATCTTTACGCCATCGGCGACATCCACGGGCATCTTGATCCGCTGCTTGACGCGCATGAGCGGATCGCGGCGGACATGGCGCGGAACGGGCCGGGGCCGGTGATCCATGTCGGTGACCTGGTGGACCGGGGACCGGACAGCCGGGGGGTGATCGATTTCCTCATGGCGGGGCTTGGCCGGGGCGAGGATTGGGTCGTCCTCAAGGGCAATCACGACCGGATGTTCTGGCGCTTTCTGCGCGACCCTTCCGAACCCGAACCGGGCCTGCGCAGTGATCTCAGCTGGCTGCACCCGCGCCTTGGCGGGGCGGATACGTTGCGGTCCTACGGGGTGGCAAACCCGGCCGACCGCCCGGTGGCACCGGTCCATGCCGAGGCCCGGGCTCTCGTGCCACAGGCGCATCTCGATTTCATCGCAGCACTGCCTGCGCTGCACCTTGCGGGCGACTGCGCCTTTGTCCATGCCGGCGTTCGCCCCGGCGTGGCGCTGGAGGCGCAGACCGAGACCGACCTGATCTGGCTGCGCGAGCCGTTCCTGTCCGAAACCGCCGGTTTCGGCCCGCTGATCGTGCATGGCCACACGGCCATCGACCGGGCGACGCATTACGGCAACCGGCTCAACCTCGACAGCGGGGCGGCCTATGGCGGGCCGCTGTCCGCCGTGGTGATCGAGGGGCGCGAGGTGGCGCTTCTGACGACCCAGGGCCGCCAGAGCCTTGCGGTGCGGCGGGGCTAGAGGGCTGGTCCGGTGTTTTGTCTGGACCTGACGGGTGTTATGTCTGCTATAATCGGCGGCGAAACCCCGCCAGCTTGGGCAGGAGCCGCCGCGTGCCCGTGACCTACCGCGACATCAAGTCGGACATCCTGGGCAAGATCACCCGGGGCGACTGGCCGCCGGGCAGCCTGATCCCGGGCGAGCTTGACCTGGCAGAGACCTACGGGTCGGCCCGGGCGACCGTGAACCGCGCGATGCGGGAACTGGTCGAGGACGGCATCATCGAGCGCAAGCGCAAGTCCGGGTCGCGGGTGCGCTTGGCCCCCTTGCGGCAGGCGAGGTTCGACATTCCCGTGGTCCGCCATGAGATCGAGGCGCTAGGGCAGACTTATCGCTATGCGCTGGTCCGGTCCGAGGTGACCCCGGCACCCGACTGGCTGCGCGCCCGGCTGGCCCTGCCCGCAGGGGGCGAGGTGCGGCATGTCACCTGCCTGCATTTCGCTGACGGAACCCCCTGGCTGCACGAGGATCGCTGGATCAATCTTGCCCTTCTGCCGCAAGCGCGGGAGGCGGACCTGTCGGCAACCGGGCCGACCGAATGGCTGATGGCAGAGATTCCGTTCTCGGCGGTCGAGATCAGCATTTCGGCAACCTCTGCCGACGCTGACCTGGCGGCGCATATGGACTGCGCGCCGGGCGATCCGCTCCTGATGACCGAACGCTCGACCCGCTGGAATGACCAGACGGTGACCTATGTCCGGCTGGTCCACCGTCCCGGCCACCGGATGACGACGCGGTATTGAGGATCAGGCCCCGTCGCGCAGGGATTTCACTGCCGCACGGTAGGCGCGGGTGATCGCGTCGCGCCGGATGTGCCGCCCGCCCGTGACCATGTGCCGCCCGGCGGACCAGACATCGGCCACCATGCCGCTGTCCCCGGCGAAGGCGAAGCTGTCCAGGATCGTGTCGCCGGTCAGCCCCTCCAGATCGACATGGCCCATGTCGAGCGCCAGAAGGTCGGCCCAGGCCCCGGTCTCGATCTGCCCCGAGCCGCGCCCGGAGGAAGCCGCGCCCCCGACAGCCGCGTCTTCCAGCAGCCTGCGCCCGGTCGAGCGGTCGGCGGTCGCCAGAGCCGCCCGGCTGTGGTCGCGCAACCGCTGGCTGGTGTCGAGCTGGCGCAACTCCTCGGCAAGCGTGATGCGGATGTTGCTGTCCGACCCGAGCGCCAGCGCGCCGCCCGCCTCGGTCCAGGTCACCCCGTCGAAGATGCCGTCGCCAAGGCTCGCCTCGGTCAGCGGACAAAGGCCCGCGACAGCCCCGGTGCGGGCCAGGGCGCTGGTTTCATGGGGCTGCATCTGGGTCAGGTGGATCAGGCACCAGCGCGCCGACAGGTCCACGTTCTGCACCATCCACTCGACCGGGCGGCGGCCCAGGGCGGCCTGAACCTCGGTGACTTCGGCCAGGGTTTCGGCCAGGTGCATGTGGATCGGAGCAGCGGGGCGCAGGGCGGCGAGGTCGTTCAGCTGACCGGGGTCCACCGCGCGCAGGGAATGGGGGGCAACGCCAAGTACCGTATCGGCGGGCAAGTCGTGCAGGGCATGGCCTGCCGCGTCCAGAAGGCGCGCATAGCGGTCGGGATCATTGCCGAACCGGAGTTGACCGGCCCCGAGAGCGCGCCGGTCCAGCCCGCCGAACCGGTAGGCGACCGGCAGCAGCGTCAGGCCGATCCCGGTCGTCGCGGCAGCGGCGGCGATCCGGGCCGACATCTCGGCCAGATCGGCATAGGGCTGCCCGTCGGGGGCATGGTGCAGGTAGTGAAACTCGACATTGGCGCCGTAGCCCGCCTCCAGCATCTCCATCTGCACCTGGGCCGCGATGGCCTGAACCTGATCCGGGGTGATCCGGTCGAGAAAGCCGTACATCAGCTGCCGCCAGGTCCAGAAACTGTCGGACGGCTGGGACCCGCGCCGTTCCGTCAGCCCGGCCATGGCGCGCTGGAAGGCATGGGAATGGCAGTTTGCCGGGGCGGGAACCAGCGCCTCCACCCGGTCGGCGTCCTGCGGGCGGTCCGCTGCGTAGATGCGGGCGATCCGTCCGTCGGTCCCGACCTCGACCATGACCCCGCGGTGCCAGCCATCGGCAAGAAGCGCCTGTTCGGCCCAGATCCTCTGCATGCGAGCAACCATCTTGACAATTTATTATGTACAGACATAAAACACATTACAGCATGCTAAACAAGAGGCATTGATGATCCTCACCAACGCCACCCTCGCGACGATGGCGCCGGGTGCCGCCCCCCTGGAGGGTGGCGCGATCCGGCTACATGGGGACCGCATCGCCTGGGTCGGGCCGATGGCCGACCTCTCCGACACCGGCGGTGAGCGGATCGACCTCGGCGGGCGTCTGGTCACGCCCGGCCTGATCGACTGCCACACCCATCTGGTGCATGGCGGCGACCGCGCGCGTGAGTTCGAGATGCGGCTCAACGGGGCCAGCTATGAGGAGGTCGCGCGTGCCGGGGGCGGCATCGTGTCGACCGTCCGGGCAACGCGGGAGGCAAGCGAGGCCGAACTTCTGGCCAGCGCCCTGCCCCGGCTGGACCGGATGCTGGCCGAGGGCGTGACGACGGTCGAGGTGAAATCGGGCTACGGGCTGACGGTGGCGGATGAGCTGAAGATGCTGCGCGTGGCGCGCGCGCTGGGGCAGGCCCGTGCGGTCCAGGTCCATGCGACCTGCCTTGCCGCCCATGCGGTGCCGCCGGAGTACCTGGGCCGCGCGGACGCCTATGTCGACGAGGTCTGCCTGCCCGCCCTGCAGGCCGCCCATGCGGAAGGGCTGGTCGATTCGGTCGACGGGTTCTGCGAGGGGATCGCCTTTTCCCCCGCCCAGATCAGCCGGGTCTTCACCCTGGCCCGGTCGCTGGGTCTGCCGGTGCGGCTCCATGCCGAGCAGCTGTCGAACCTGCACGGCGCGGCCCTTGCGGCGCGGTTCGGCGCGCTTTCGGCGGATCATCTGGAATATCTTGATGCCGAAGGGGCGGCGGCGATGGCGGCGGCGGGCACGGTCGCGGTGATCCTGCCCGGCGCATTCTATACCTTGCGCGAAACGCAGGTGCCGCCCATCGGCCTCTTGCGCCAGCATGGCGTGCGGATGGCGGTCGCCACCGACTGCAATCCAGGCACGGCACCGATGACCTCGCTGACGCTGGCGATGAACATGGCCTGCACCCTCTTCCGGATGACCCCGGACGAGGCGCTGGCCGGGGCCACCACCCTCGCCGCCGCCGCCCTTGGCCTGATCGACCGGGGCCGGATCGCACCCGGCCTGCGCGCCGATCTTGCGATCTGGGACGCCCGGTCTCCGGCAGAACTTTCCTACCGGATCGGGGCCACCAACCTTCACGCCCGCATCCACGGAGGCCGTTTCGATGCCTGACCTGATCCCCGAAACCCTGATCCCCGGCCGGACCGGGCTGGCACAGCTGGAACGGATCTGGCGGACCGGCGCGCCCGTGGTGCTGTCGCGGGACGCACGCCCGGCGGTCGAGGCCGCAGCTGCGGTGGTTGCCAAAGCCGCCGAGGGTGACGTGGCGGTCTACGGCGTCAACACGGGCTTCGGCAAACTGGCCAGCCTGAAGATCGCGCCGAAGGACACCGCCAAGCTGCAGGAGAACCTGATCCTGTCGCATTGCTGCGGGGTTGGCGAACCGATTCCGACCGCGCAAACCCGGCTGATGATGGTCTTGAAGCTTCTCAGCCTTGGGCGCGGGGCTTCGGGTGTGCGCTGGTCGCTGATCGAGTTGCTGGAAGGCATGTTGGCGCGCGGCGTCACCCCGGTCGTGCCCGCGCAGGGGTCGGTCGGGGCGAGCGGTGACCTTGCCCCCCTTGCCCACATGACCGCCGTCGTGATCGGCCATGGCCAGGCGGAGTATCAGGGCAGGATTTTGCCGGGGGCCGAGGCTCTGGCCAGGGCGGGCCTGACGCCGATCCCGCTTGGTCCGAAAGAGGGCCTTGCCTTCATCAACGGCACCCAGTTTTCCACCGCCTTCGCGCTGGCGGGCCTGTTCGGGGCCTGGAATGCCGCACGGTCGGCGCTGGTGATCTCGTCCCTGTCGACCGACGCGATCATGGGGTCGACCGCACCCCTCCAGCCCGAGATTCACGCCCTGCGCGGTCATGCCGGGCAGATCGAGGCGGCGGCGCTGATGCGGGGGCTGCTGGACGGCTCGGTGATCCGGGAAAGCCACCGCGAGGGCGACACGCGGGTGCAGGACCCCTATTGCATCCGCTGTCAGCCGCAGGTGACCGGGGCGGCGATGGACGTGCTGCGCATGGCCGCGCGGACGCTGGAGATCGAGGCGAATGCCGCGACCGACAACCCCCTCGTCCTGACCGACGCGGGCATGATCGTGTCGGGCGGGAATTTCCACGCCGAGCCGGTGGGCTTTGCCGCCGATATGATCGCGCTCGCCATCAGCGAGATCGGGGCCATC
>JBIJDO010000414.1:0-2909 GCA_044344105.1 Tabrizicola sp. | reverse complement strand
CGGTGACCGCAAGGATCACCAGCCACCAGGGAAAGTCGCGATCAGGTTCGGCGTTCGGGGCCATCAGATTGCCCCCGGATCAGCCACAGACCGGGCCGGGGGCCGCTCTTCACTCGCCCATCTTGTAGTCGACGAACCACTTCTGGTTCAGCGCGTCCAGCGTCCCGTCGGCCTTCATCGACGCAATCGCCGCGTTGACCGGGGCCACCAGGTCCGAACCCTTCGGGAAGATGAAGCCGAAGTCTTCCGACGCCAGCGGCTCGCCGATGATCTTGAGCCCCCCGTTCGACGCCGCGACATAGCCGTTGGCGGCGGTCGAATCCGACAGCGTCAGGTCCACGTCGCCCGCCTTCAGCGCCTCAAGTCCCGCCCCGAAGGTCTCGAACTTGATCACGCGGGGGTTTTCCTCGTTTCCGTCCAGGATGTTGTAGATCGCCGCGTAGAACGGCGAGGTGCCGGGCTGGGCGCTGACCAGAAGCTCCGGGATCGCCGCGAACGACGCCGCATCGGTGAACCGCGCCTCATCCCCGCGCACGATCATCAGCATCTCCGACCGCATGTAGGGCTCGGAGAAATCGACCTGCTCCTTGCGCTCGTCCTTGATGGTGATCCCGGTCATGCCGATGTCATACTGGCCCTCCGACACCGCCGGGATCATCGCATCCCACGAGGTGTTCTCGTATTTCACCGTGATGTTCAGCCGCTTGGCAATCTCGGCCACGGCGTCATATTCCCAGCCCACGGCCGCCCCGTCCTTGTCCAGGAACTGCAACGGCGGATAGGCGTTCTCGGTCACCACCACCACCTCGCGACCGGCAAGGTCCGGCAGGTCCTGCGCCAGGGCGGGCGCGGCAAGGGTGGCAAGGCCCAGAAGGGCGGCAGCGGTCAATTTCATGGGGGAACTCCCGGTTGGTTTTCTGCGATGGCAGACTATGCCCAGTGGCCCCTGACTGCGCAAGGCATCGGGGCCGGGAACAGACCCCCTTCTGCCAACAGCTTTCCGCCTGGCCGCGCGATCCGGACATGCGCAAGGCCCCCCACTGTCCCGACGCGCGCCGCGCGCCCCAGATTTGTCTTCTCACCGTGATGATTCGCCCGCACACTGACTGCGCAGTCAGTCGAAGGAATCGCCGATGCGCCCGCTTCCCCGTCTTGCACGTCTTGCCCTTGCCGTCACCCCTTTCCTTGCGGCCTTCCCGGCCCTCGCCCAGGACCAGGTCGACCTCCGGGTCATGTCCTTCAACATCTGGTACGGCGGCGTGCAGGTCAGCCAGACCGAGCTGATCGACATCCTGAAAGCCTCGGACGCCGACATCATCGGCCTGCAGGAACCCGACGGCCAGACCGCCGCCCTTGCCGCGGCGGCAGGCTACCCTTACGTCGACCTCCGCCGCCACATCCTCAGCCGGTTTCCGCTGTTCGACCCCAAGCTCGGCGAACGGACCGAGACCGGCCAGGCGGTCTATCCCCTTGCAGGCCTTGACGCCGATGCGCCGCAGGTCTGGGCCATGGTCGCGCCGGGCCGCGTCGTGGCGCTTGGCAACCTGCACCTCACGTCGGACCCCTACGGCCCCGATCTTTTGCGCGACGGCACGCCCTTGCCGGAGGCGCTGCAGGGCGAGGCCGACACCCGTCTGGCCGAGATCGATGCCTATGCCGCGGGCATCGCGCCGCTGGTGCAGGCCGGGACGCCGGTCATCGTGACCGGGGATTTCAACACGCCTTCGCATCTGGACTACACCGAAGCGGCCATCGGCCTTCGCCCGGCGATGACCGCCGCCGTCCCCTGGCCGGTGACGCTCAGGATGGAAGCGGCGGGCTTCACCGACACGTTCCGCGCCGCCCATCCCGATCCGGTGGCCGGGCGTCACCTATTCGCCGGGCTTCCCCTGGCCGGTCCAGCGGGCCGGTGAAAGCCTGGACCGGATCGACTATGTCTTCGCGGCCAACGCCACGGTGCGCGGGGCGGCAACCTGGGGCGAGCCGGACAATCCCGACGTCGACCGAAGCTTTCCCCGCTGGCCCTCCGACCACCGCGCCGTCCTCGCCGATCTGTCCGTCACGCCTGTCGACGCGCCGGCGCTTCTGGCTGTCGAGCCGCGGCTGGTCCCGGAAGCCACCAGCTTCGTCGTCCGGGGCTACCTGCCCGGCGACGCGATCTGGGGGGTGCGCATCGTCCCGCGCGGCGGCGATCCGGCGACCGAGACGGTGACATCGGTCGAAGGCCTCACGCCGACCTGGAACCGCGCCTTCCGCTTCTCCACGCTTGGCCTTGCCCCCGGTCCCTGGGACGCCGTCCTGATCGACGAGTCCGGGACCGAGCAGGCCCGCACCCGGTTCTCGGTTCTCGACCGGTCCGGCACCCCGTCCCTCTCCGTCGCGCAGGCTTCGGTCAAGGCGGGCGATCCGGTGACGGTCCGTTGGACCGGCGCTCCGGGCCTGAAATACGACTGGATCGGCGTCTACGCCGCCGGGGACCCGAACCTCTACAACTACCTCGCCTTCGCCTACACCGGCGCGGTTCTGGACGGCAGCATGGAGCTGACCCCGGACCTCTACTACCAGACGCCGGAACCGGGCGACTATGAGCTGCGCCTGATGGCCGACGACCACTATGTCACGCTGGCGACGGCAAGGTTCACCGTGACCGAATAGCGCCGCCTCGCCGTATCCTGCCCAGACGGACCATGCTTCGTCGGTACGCCCGGCGCGGATCGGCACATGTGAATGACTCCCTAACGCCCACAGCCAACCCATTGATTCCAAACGTCTCGAAAACCTGCCCACGCGTGGGCACCCCTCAAGGCCGCTCCCCGCAGACCTCGCAGTCGGGCCGCTTCTTCACCCCGATCACCCGGGTCTCGGAGTAGAGGGCGTCGAGGATCAACAGCCGCCCCGCCAGCGTCTCC
>JBIJDO010000210.1:0-5485 GCA_044344105.1 Tabrizicola sp. | reverse complement strand
CCGGCCCCGGTCAGGTGCTTCACAGCCTCCATCGCCATGATGGACCCGATGATCCCCGGCAAGGGGGCCGCAACCCCCGCCTCGGCGCAGGTCGGCACGAGGCCGGGGGCAGGCTTCACCGGGAAGACGCAGGCATAGCAGGGCCCGCCCTTGGCCGGATCGAACAGCGACACCTGCCCCTCCCATTGGGTGATCGCCCCCGAAATCAGCGGCACCCCCGCCGCCACACAGGCCCGGTTCACCAGATAACGGGAGTCGAAATCGTCGGTCCCGTCGAGGACGAGATCGAACTCGGCCACAAGATCGCGGGCCACCTCCTCGGTCAGCTTCCGGTGATAGGGCCGCACCTCGATGAACGGGTTCAGGGCCCGCATCGCGACCTCCGCCGAGAACACCTTCGGCATCCCGATCCGCTGGTCGGAATGGATCACCTGCCGCTGCAGGTTCGACCCCTCGACCACGTCATCATCGATCACCCCGATCACGCCCACCCCCGCCGCCGCGAGATAGAGAAGGGCCGGAGACCCGAGCCCCCCCGCCCCCACCACAAGCACCTTTGCCGCCTTCAGCCGCTTCTGCCCCGGCCCGCCGATCTCGCGCAGCATGATGTGGCGCGCATAGCGGTCGAGCTCGGCCGGGCGGAACGAGCCAGCGGGCGTGGTCGGAACCGGCTCCGTGGCCTTGCGTCGACGGACTGCCCGCAGCGCCTCGCGGTAGCCCAGCACAACGGCAGCGAGCAGCCCGAAGACCACCCAGCCCCGGAAATCGCCGCCCAGAAGCCGCGCCACCGGGCTTTCGACCCCGACGGGCAGATGCGCCACCAGAAGGATGAACCACCACCCTGCCGCCAGGGACAGCCAGCTCTCCCCCCACCCCCGCCAGCGGCCGAGCGCCCAAAGTGCTGCAAAGCCCAGCAGTCCGATCACGGCTGACCTTTCGCCCCGAACCCGGTCGACCCGAAGCCCCGCTCCCCCCGCGCGGTTTCGTCCAGCGCCTCGACCACCGCGAACCCCGCCTGCGCCACCGGGGCCACCACCGCCTGTGCCACCCGGTCGCCGTGGCGGATGGTGTAGGGCTCGGTCCCGAGGTTGATCAGCGAGACACCCAGCGGCCCGCGATAGTCGCTGTCGATGGTGCCGGGCGTGTTCGGGAGCGTGATGCCGTGCTTCGACGCCAGGCCGGATCGGGGCCGCACCTGCATCTCATAGCCCTCCGGCACCGCCACCCGAATCCCCGTCGGACAGATCGCCCGCTGCATCGGCGGCAGCGTCAACCCAGCATCACGGACCTCATGGGGGAAGTTCGCATACAGGTCCGCCCCCGCCGCGCCGGCCGTCTGATAGGCGGGCAACGGCAGGCTCCGGTCGGCCCAGTCTTCCCAAAGCACCTGCACAACCGGCCACATGATCCCGCCTTTCATACTGGTCCAAATATCCCCGCCGGAGGCTTCCGCACTGTCAATCAGCGCAACGCCTCGGCAATCCGCATCGCCAATTTCCGGGCGACGTCGGACTTCGCCATCCTGGGCCAGACCTCCGCCCCCGCTTCCGAGATCAGGGTCACCGCATTCTCGGCCCCGCCCATGATCCCGGTCGCAGGCGAGACGTCGTTGGCCACGATCCAGTCGCAACCCTTGCGCGCCCGCTTTGCCGTGGCATGGGCCACCACGTCGGTCGTCTCGGCCGCGAAACCCACCACCAGCTTCGGCCGCCGCTTGCCTTGCGCGACCAGCGCCAGGATGTCGGGATTCTCGGCGAACTCCAGCGCGGGGACCTTCCCCGCGCCGTCCTTCTTGATCTTCTGGAGACTGGCATTCGCGACGCGCCAGTCCGCGACCGCCGCCGCCATCACCGCCGCATCCGCAGGCAAGGCCGCTTCGACCGCCGCCGCCATCTGGGCCGCCGTTTCGACCGCCACCACCCTGACCCCCTCGGGCGGCGGCACCTCTGCCGGGCCGGTCACGAAGGTCACCTTTGCCCCCAGATCGCGCAGGCTGGCCGCGACCGCCGTGCCTTGCGCGCCCGAAGAGCGGTTGGCGATATAGCGCACCGGATCAATGGGTTCGTGGGTCGGACCCGAGGTCACCAGCACATGCTTTCCCGCCAAAGGCCCGCCACCAAGCGCCGCCCCGATGGCGGCAAGAATGGCGGCCGGTTCCGCCATCCGCCCCGGTCCGTACTCGCCGCAGGCCATCTCGCCTTCGTCCGGACCGACCAACAGCACCCCGTCGCCCCGCAGCACGGACAGATTCCGCTGGGTCGCCGGGTGCTGCCACATCCGCACGTTCATCGCCGGGGCCACCAGCACGCGCTTGTCGGTCGCCAGCAAGAGGGTCGAGGCAAGGTCATCCGCGCGCCCCGTGGCCATCTTGGCCAAGAGGTCCGCCGTCGCGGGTGCCACCACCAGCAGATCGGCGGCACGGGACAACTCGATATGCCCCATCTCGGCTTCCGAGGTCAGGTCGAACAGCGTCTCATGCACCTTGGATTTCGCCAGGGCGCCGACCGACAGCGGGGTGAGGAACTCTGCCCCGGCCCGGGTCAGGACCGGCACCACCGACCCGCCGGCCTTCTGGATCAGGCGGATCAGTTCCAGCGCCTTGTAGGCCGCGATCCCGCCGCCGATGATCAGTAGCACGCGCCTGGCCGCAAGCATTGGCAGGTCCCCCATCAAGGCCTGCGACATGGTGTAGGGTCGGGGCGCGGCAAACTCAACACCCCCTGCCTGGGGGACGTTCCCAAAGGCTGGGCTTCAGCGCCTGACCTGCGAGGCATCACGCCAGGAAATGATGCACCTCGCGCGACTGGCCTTCCAGGCTGCGGCGCATCTTGGCGAAGGCGGCGGCCTCCAGCTGCCGGACCCGTTCCTTCGACAGTCCAAGCTCTTCGCCAAGGCTTTCCAGCGTGCGGCCCTCGTCGCGCAGCTTGCGCTCGGCCACGATATAGCGTTCGCGCGGGTTCAGCCCTTGCAGCGCCCGTTGCAGCCAACTGCGCAGAAGGTCCGCATCATGGCTGGCCTCGACGGTTTCGGCGGCCTGCGTGCCCTCGTCTTCCAGAACATCGATCCATTCCCGGCCGTCTTCATCCGAAGACTGCGTGGCGTTCAGGGAGAAATCGCTGCCCGACAGCCGGCCCTCCATCATTTCGACATCGGCCAGCGACACGCCGACTTCGGCTGCCACCATCCGCCGCAGCTGATGCTGGTCCAGCGTCTCGCCCCGCTGGGCGGCTTCACGCTCCAGCTTGGCCTGCACCCGGCGCAGGTTGAAGAACAACGCCTTCTGGCTGGAGGTCGATCCGGTCCGCACCAGGGACCAGTTGCGCATCACATAGTCCTGGATCGAGGCCTTGATCCACCAGACGGCATAGGTCGAAAACCGAACGCCCCGGTCCGGATCGAACTTGTCGGCGGCCTTCATCAGGCCCAGCGAGGCTTCCTGGATCAGGTCGTTCATCGGCGCGCCGTAGCGGCGAAACCGCGCGGCCATGCTGATCGCCAGCCGCATGTAGGCCGTGATCAGCCGGTGCAGGGCCTGTTCGTCGCGCTGGTCACGCCAGGCATAGGCCAGACGCAGCTCGGTCTCGGCATCCAGAAGCTCGGCTTTCATCGCTTGGCGCGACATCGTCTGGTCGCTATATCCGTCAAGGGCCATGACCACCTCCAGATCAACCTGTCGCGGCGTTTTCGCCTGTCTTTGACCCTTCTACGGAGCTCGCCCTTGACCGGATCACTTCCCCGCCTGAGCCTGGTCGTCGGCGGTGCGCGATCCGGGAAATCGGCCTTTGCCGAAGGGCTGCTGGTCGCCTCGGGCCGTCCCCGCCGCTATATCGCGACCGCCGAGGCCTGGGACGACGAGATGCGCGAGCGGATTGCGTTTCATCAGCACGACCGGGGCGACGGGTGGACGACGGTCGAAGCGCCGCTTGACCTGACCGCCGCCCTTGCAACCGCGCGGGCGGATGAGACGGTGCTGATCGACTGTGCCACCCTGTGGCTGACGAATCTTCTGCTGGCCGAAAGGGACATTCCGGCAGCGACGGAGGGGCTGATCGCGTCCCTGTCGGTCTGCACCGCGCCGGTCGTTGTCGTCTCGAACGAGGTCGGCTGGGGCATCGTCCCCGACAACGCCTTGGCACGCCGGTTCCGCGACGAACAGGGTCGGCTCAACCAGCGTCTGGCACGTGAGGCGGGGCTGGTCGTGACGGTGATCGCCGGGCTGCCGATGGTGCTGAAGGGTGTGCTGCCGTGACGCGGTTCTGGCTGGTGCGGCACGGTCCGACGCATGCCAGGGCCTTCGCCGGGTGGCGCGACATTCCGGCGGACCTGTCCGATACGGCGGCACTGGCGCGGCTGGACGCGCATCTTCCGGCGGGCGTGCCGGTGATTTCGTCGGACCTTGCCCGCGCCGCGGCCACCGCCGATGCCCTGTGCCAGGACCGCCCCCGCCTGCCGCATGACCCCGACCTGCGCGAGTTTCATTTCGGCGACTGGGACGGGGTCGCGTTTGCCGAGGTCGCGGCCCGCTGGCCCGATCTCAGCCGCCGCTACTGGGAGGAACCGGGCCATGTCCGTCCGCCGGGCGGCGAAAGCTGGATCGAGGCTGCCGCCCGTGTCGATGCCGCGATTGCCCGGCTTGCATATCATCCCGACATCATCGTCGTCGCCCACTTTGGCGCGATTCTGACGCAGTACCAGCGGGCTGCCGGGCTCGACCCCGTTCAGGCGCTGGCCCAGCCGATCGACAACCTGTCCGTGACCTGCCTGACCCTGGCCCCGCCGCGCGTGTTCAGCGTCAATCACCGTCCGTGATCAGGACCCGCACGATTTGTCGTTTCCCTTTCCGCGCCGCTGCGGTTTCACTGCCGGCGAAAGGACAACACACATGACCTATGATCTCGTGCCCTACGATCTGGTGATCGGCGACCGCGCCTATTCCAGCTGGTCGCTGCGCGGCTGGCTGCTGTTCGACGCCTTCGCCCTGCCCGTGAAGACGCATTCGGCGCGGCTCTACACGGACGAGCTTGCCACCGTTCTGCAGGACTACTTCCCCGCGCGGACGGCCCCGACGATGCGCACGCCCGAGGGCAGCGTGGTCCCCGAAACCATCGCGATTGCCGAAGAGCTGGCCACCCGTCACCCCGAGGCCGGGCTTTGGCCCGAAGACCCCCATGCCCGCGCCACCGCCCGCGTCCTTGCGGCGGAAATGCACGCGGGCTTCGGGGCGCTCCGGTCCTACTGCCCGATGAACCTGCGTGTCAGCTACACCGATTGCCAGCCCCCGCCCGAAGTGCTGGCCGATCTGGCGCGGGCAGAGGTGATCTGGTCCTGGGCCCGCAAGACGACCGGCGCGACCACGCCCTGGCTCTGCGGGGCCTATTCGGCTGCCGATGCGTTCTTCGCCCCGGTCGCAGCCCGGATCGCGACGTACAACCTGCCGGTGGGTCCCGAGGCCATGGTCTACGTCAATGCCCACCTGTCGCATCCC
>JBIJDO010000254.1:0-4880 GCA_044344105.1 Tabrizicola sp. | reverse complement strand
CCGCACCTCCAGCCTGAAAGGAGGCCGCGGTGGCTGACCCCCTGTTGCAGATCAAGGACCTGGTGATCGAGGCCACCTCCTACCCGCCGGGCGAGCCGCCGAAGAATGTGACCCTGGTGCATGGGGTGGACCTGACCCTGCAGCGTGGCCGCGTCCTTGGCCTGATCGGCGAATCCGGGGCGGGGAAATCGACCATCGGCCTCAGCGCCATGTCCTATGGGCGCGGCGGGGTGCGGCTGACCGGCGGGAGCATCCATCTGAACGGGCGCGAGATCCGGCTGGCCGACGCCCGTGCCTTGCGCAAGCTGCGCGGCCGCGAGGTGACCTATGTCTCGCAATCCGCCGCCGCAAGCTTCAACCCGGCCAAGCAGATCATGGAGCAGGTGATCGAGACCTGCCTGAGCCATGGCCTGTGCGCCAAGGCGGAGGCCGAAAAGCGGGCGGTGGGGCTGTTCCGCAAGCTTGGCCTGCCGAACCCCGAGACCATCGGGTCGCGCTATCCGCATCAGGTGTCGGGCGGGCAGTTGCAGCGTTGCATGACCGCGATGGCGCTTTGTCCGAAGCCGGACCTCGTCGTCTTCGACGAACCGACGACCGCGCTGGATGTGACGACGCAGATCGATGTGCTGGCCGCGATCAAGGAGGCGATCCGGGACACGCAGGTTGCAGCGCTCTACATCACCCACGACCTGGCCGTCGTGGCGCAGGTCGCCGACGAGATCATGGTGCTGCGTCACGGCAGGATGGTGGAACTGGGCGACACCGGGCAGATCATTCACCGGCCGGAACAGGACTATACCAGGGCGCTGGTGTCGGTCCGCAGTCTGGACCATGCAGAAAAGCCCGCCGCACCGCCGGTTCTGCAGGTGCAGAACTTTACCGCGCGCTATCGCGGCACGAGTTTCGACGTGCTGAAGAACGTCTCGGTCGACCTGCCGGCCGGGCAGACCCTGGCCGTGGTGGGCGAAAGCGGGTCGGGCAAGTCCACGCTGGCGCGGGCGATCACCGGCCTGCTGCCGCCGTCCTCGGGCCGGATCACCTTTGCCGGCCGGACGCTCTCGGCCGATCTTGCGGGCCGCTCGAAGGACGACCTGCGCGAGATCCAGATGATCTACCAGATGGCCGACACCGCGATGAACCCGCGCCAGACCGTGGGGACGATCATCGGGCGGCCGCTGGAGTTCTACTTTGGCCTGCGCGGCGAGGCGCGGGACCGCCGGGTACAGGACCTGCTGGACCAGATCGAGATGGGCAAGGGCTTTGCCGCCCGCTATCCGGCGGAACTGTCTGGGGGCCAGAAGCAGCGGGTCTGCATCGCGCGGGCGCTGGCAGCGAATCCCAAGCTGATCATCTGCGACGAAGTGACCTCGGCCCTGGATCCGCTGGTCGCCGACGGGATCCTGAAGCTGCTGCTGAACCTGCAGGCCGAGGCCGGGGTGGCCTATCTCTTCATCACCCATGACCTTGCGACGGTGAGGGCCATCGCCGACAAGATCGCGGTGATGTTCAAGGGCGCGGTGGTGCGCTATGGCCAGAAATCGGACGTGCTGACCCCGCCCTTCGATGACTACACCGACCTTCTTCTGTCCTCGGTTCCCGAGATGGCGCAGGGCTGGCTGGAAGGGGTCATCGCGCACCGGAAGATGGAAAGCGCGGGGAACTGAACCGCCGCCCGCAAATTATCGCTCGTCGTTGGACTTCGTCCCTCCTCGCTGGGGGGTGCCGACGAGAAGCCGAAGGCGAACGAGGAGGCCTTGCTTGACCAGACTTCTGCTGATCATCCTGGACGGGGTGCCGTACCGCAACTGGCGGCGGCTCTTCGGCAACCTTGAGGGCTGGGTCGAAAGCGGTGAGGCGCGCGTCAGGCGGATGCGGGCGGTGCTGCCTTCGACCTCGGCCTCGTGCTATGCCTCGATCCACACCGGAGTGCCGCCGCAGGTGCATGGCATCTGGGACAATGCCGGTATCCGGCGGCTGGAGTTTCCCGATGTCTTCAGCGCGTTGGCCCGCGCGGGCAAGGTCACCGGGGCGGTCACGCACAGCTACTGGTCGGAATTCTTCAACCGCGCGCCGTTCGATGTGGTGCGCGACATCGAATATGACGAACCGGGCGGCCCGATCACCCACGGACGGTTTCACACCATGCACGGCTATGGCCATGCCAATCAGATGACACCGGCGGACCATGACCTGTTCGGCACGCTGACAAGGCTGTGCGAGATGAAGGGGATCGACTACGGCATCCTGCACACCTGCACCCTGGACAGCATGGGCCACCGGTTCTTTCACGACTGCGCCGAGATGGACCACGCGGCTTACGCGATGGACGCGACGCTGGCACCGTTCCTTCACCGCTGGCGTCAGGCGGGATATGAGGTCATCGTCACCGCCGACCACGGCCAGGACGCGCGCGGCCACCATGGTGGCACCGGCGAGGACCAGCGGGATTTCGCGTTCTACTACTTCGGAGCCAGTGACCTGCCACCCGAGGACCTTGTCCTTGACCAGCTGGCCCTTGCCCCGTCGATCCTGACGCGAATGGGCGTGGCGGTGCCGCCGACCATGCAGGCGATGCCCTTTCTCAAGGCAACCTGAACCTGTCTCGGGGTGCGACGGTTCGGGCCATGCCCTACCTCGACTTCAGCGCCCCGATCAGCCGCATTGCGCGCGACAGGACCGTGATCGCCGTGCCTGCCACAATGACCCAGAGCGTCCAGGTCAGGGTCCATTCGCTGGCGTAAAGCGCGGCGATGACCGTGCCGACGGTGAGGACGGCCATGCGTTGCGGTTTGGCGAGGGGGCCGGAAAAATCGGGCGGGAAGCCTTCGGCCCGGCCGAGTTCACGGAGATAGGCGGTGGCGATGGCCAATGCGGCGGCGAGGAGGCCGAGCGCGGGTTGCCCGGCCGCGAGGCCCGCCCCGGCCAGGAACAGCAGGTCCGAAACGCGGTCAGGGGCTTCGTTCCAGAACGGGCCGTCCTTTGCCCCCTGGCCGCCCTCGACCGCGACCATCCCGTCGATCAGGTTGCATACAAGCCGCGCCTGAACCGTTGCGGCAGCAAGGATCAGGCACAGGAGCTTAAGCGCGCCGGGACCGTACGGCGCAAGCGCGTAAAGGCAAAAGCCCACGGCGGCGAAGCCGATGGACGCCTGCGAAATCTGGTTGGGTGTCACGCCCCTTGCGATGGCCGAGGCCGAGAGACGCGCGGCCCAGGCGGCGCTGCGCGTGGCCAATGGACGGCGGTTTTCCGGGTCACTCATGTCGTTGACCAAACCCAGCGCGTGATGTGGAAGAAGATCGGGGCGGCAAAGATCACGCTGTCGAGCCGGTCGATGAACCCGCCGTGTCCGGCGATCAGGTGGCCCCAGTCCTTGACCCCTCGGTCGCGCTTGATGGCGGACATCACCAGCCCGCCGAAAAAGCCCATGAGCGTGAGAAGCAGGCACATCCCGGCGGCCTGCAGTGGCGAGAAGGGTGTCATCCACCACAGCGCCGTGCCGACCGCGGTGGCGGTCAGCGCGCCGCCGACCAGCCCCTCCCAGGTCTTCGACGGCGACAGGCTTGGGGCAATCTTGGTGCGGCCCAGCAGCTTGCCCCAGACGTACTGCATCACGTCAGAGAGCTGCACGACAAAGATCAGGTAGGCGATGAGGATGACATTGCGGCCCTCGAACCCCGGAATCTGCAGGAAGAGAAGGGCTGGAACGAAGCTTGCGCAATAGACGCAGATCATCAGCGCCCACTGGGTCTCCGAGACGCGGATCAGGAAATCCTTGGTCGAACCGCGCAGGGCCGAAATCACCGGGAGCAGCAGAAATGCGTAAACCGGGATGAAGATCGAATACATCCCGTACCAGTCGGTCAGCAGGAACCAGTACTGCAACGGAAGCACCAGAAAGAAACACGCGACAAGGGACCAATGGTCGGCGCGGTTGTGGGTGGTCAGGGTCAGGAACTCCCTGAGCGCCGCGAAGGAGCAGAGCGCAAACAAGAGGACGACGCCCGGTTTGCCCACGATGAAGGCAAGGCCGAGACAGATCACCATCACCCACCAGGCGCTGATGCGGGCGTTCAGGTTCTCGATCACCGGGTTGTCCCCAGCGGGCGACAGGCGCTGACGGAGGACCTCGCCGATCACCGAGGCCAGGACCAGGATTGCGCCGACACCGGCAAGGAGCCAGAGAAGATGCGGGCTGGTCATGCGGGAACCTGTGACCGCAGGGCCAGAAGTGCCTCGGTTGCACGGCCAAGAAAGCGTTCCTTGGTCTCACCTTCGTCAATCGTGATCGGGGCACCGAAGGTCAGGGTGCAGATCAGCGGAACCGGAATGATTTCGCCCTTCGGCATGACCCGGTTGAGATTGGCGATCCAGACCGGGACAAGGTCGACGGTGGGACGGGCCCGAGCCAGATGGTAGAGTCCCGATTTGAAGGGAAGAAGCTGGGCGTCCGAACTGTTTCGCTGGCCTTCGGGAAAGAGGATGAGAGATGCGCCCTGATCCAACGCGGCGGCCATCTGGGAAACGGGATCTTCCGTCCGAGCTTCGGGGCGTCGATCGATAAGAACCGCGTTGAACACCTCTCGCCCGATGAAGGCGCGAAGCGGAGAGGTCAGCCAGTAGTCGAGCGCGGCGACAGGCCTTGTCTTCCGGCGCAGCGGAGCAGGAAGTGCCGTCCAAAGCAGAACGAAATCGCCGTTGGAACTGTGATTGGCAAAGTAGACCCGCTGATGCGCCACCGGCTCGATCCCTTGCCAGATGGCGCGGGGAGCGGTGATGAACCGGGCGAAAGTCGAGATCACCTGACCGGTGATCCGGGCCCCAACGGCGCGAAGCTTGGTAGTCATGGCTTGGGGATCATTCCGCCTTCAGGATCTGGTCCA
>JBIJDO010000366.1:0-3537 GCA_044344105.1 Tabrizicola sp. | reverse complement strand
GCGCAGCCAGCCTTCCCCACGACACGGGCCGGCACCCCGGCGACGGTGCTGTTCTTCGGCACGTCCTCAAGCACGACCGACCCGGCGGCGATCCGAGAGCACTGACCGACATGAATGTTGCCAAGGACCTTGGCACCCGCCCCGATCAGGACACCGTCACCGATTTTGGGATGACGATCGCCGTCTTCCTTGCCCGTTCCGCCAAGCGTGACCGAATGGAGCATCGACACGTTGTCGCCAACCACTGCCGTCTCACCGATGACGATGGAATGGGCGTGATCGATCATGATCCCCTTGCCGACTTTCGCGGCCGGGTGGATGTCGACGCCAAAGACTTCCGAGACGCGCATCTGGACGAAGTAGGCCAGATCGATGCGACCGGCCTTCCAGAGCCAATGGCCGATCCGGTAAGCCTGAACCGCCTGATAGCCCTTGAAGAACAACAGAGGCTGCAGGAACCGGTGGCATGCAGGATCCCGCTCATACACCGCCATGAGATCGGACCGTGCGGCAGCACCGATTTCCGGGGCTGAATCGTAGGCCTCATCCGCAATCTCGCGCAGGATCTGCTCGCTCATTTCACCCGACGCGAGCTTGAGCGAGAAACGGTAGGCCAAGGCTCGTTCCAGGGTCGAATGGTGCAAGAGGCCGGAATGGATCAGCCCGCCGAGCAAAGGTTCGTCTCGGATCGCATTGACCGCTTCTTCGCAGACCCGCCGCCAGACGGGATCAACGGCTGTCACTTTGGGTCTGATTTCAAACATCACGAGGCCTCCGGTCTTGGCCAAGTGATACCATATCCACGGGAAGTGGCGACATGCAAATCTGTTCGCCTTGAAATCACGCTCTGGAATGACGTCGGGCCGCCGCAGAGGTCGCGAGCCACATGGTCGCTGCAGCGACATACCGTGCGGCGGTGCCCGTCTTCTCGCCTTTCCGACGCAGCGACCGTTCCATCATGGTATCGTCAGCGCCGCGCTATGCGGCGACGTCGATCGCGCGATCCGGGCCGGGGCCGAATCTTGCAGACACCTGCGCGACCTTCACCTGAAACGCACCCGTCACCCCATCCAGCGATCGCATAGTGGACGTGTACAGGAACTGGGGTTGAACCACCGCATATTCGGCGACGATTGCGGAGGCCACGACGATACGGACCTGGTAGGCCTCGGTTTCCTCGCCCAGGGGCACTTCGCTTGCCTGCCAGCTGTCCCCGTCGAGCCGCGTCCGACGCTTCCAGGCAAACTGCATGTCGCCCGATTGGGCGGTCATCCGAAGATGCGCGATCGGATAGGGCCGCAGGCCAATGCCGTCAAACGCTTCGATCCGAAGTGTCGCGTTCACGTCTTCATAGCCGCGCGAAGCAATCCCGATCCGGTAGTAGCGCGCAAGTCCCCGGGCTGAAAGCGCCAGGTCGATCTGAGTAAGGGACAGATCGAGCAAGACCACGGTACTTCCCGCGGGCCAGACTGCCGGCATGATGCCATCGGTGCCCAGTTGCCCGCGCAGCCGCACCGACAGTTCATAGGTTTCCGGAGCGACCAGTTGCGCCTCGGCGAACTGAAACACCTCCCAGTTCGCGCCGCTGCCGTCACCGACAGCCATCGCATTTGCCCCGTTGAGCACGGCCTGCAGGGTCGCGGACGCAAGCTCGGATCCGGCAAGCTTGATCCGAAGGGGTTCGCCCCTGTCCCAAAGTCCGGGAGGATGCGCGGCGAGGGCGGTCTCTGTGAAACCGATGACCGAAGGCGCGGCAACCAGTTTGTTCAGGACATAGCCTGCGTCTTCCGCCGAAGACCAGATGGCCACCGACCCGGGCCATGGTTCTGCGCCGATGGCGACATGGGGAGCGTGCGCAACTTCGTCGCCGGTCAGGAGCGGCAGATCAAGAAAAACGGGGACAACCGGCACCGGCGGGGTGAAGGGCCGAAGTGAGGAAATTTCCTCACTCCGGTCCGAAGGAGAATACACGCCGGGCTCCACTCGCACCGCTTCAAGCGTCTGGCCTTCCGTCTGCTCAACCCGATCAATCCGGTAAAGACTGCCGGAATAGCCGACGACATCTCCAGCTCCGATTGACAGCCGCGACTTTGGCAGCGCGAAGCGCGCGGTGTCACGGGCGACGCGGGCTTCGGAAAGCCAGCGCTCGACGGTGCTCATGGCTTCGGCTTTGGTCAGAACCAGCGGCAGGTCGGTCTGCGAGACCCCGACAGCCTCCTCGTCGGGAAAGCGTGTCTCCACGGCCCGCACCTCGTAGCTGGACTGAGCATCGACGTACCCAAGTCTCACTTGCCCCGACGTCTCGGCATCAGACAGCCGGGTGGTCTCAAACGGTCCCGATACATCGGCTGCGGTTGCCAGATCGTCGCTGGTCAGTTCCGCCGCTTTCCGGGCATCGCGATTGCGAAGGATGAGCCTGCCCTCGCGTTCTACCGCATCGAAACCGAACGCAAGCATCAAGGGCTGCAAGCTAGACCGGGCTGTTGCGATGTCGCTTTGCTGATAGCCCCGAACCAGCCCGAAGAGGTTCGACACGTCCGGCGCGACGCCCCCGGACTGTTCGCAGATTTCGGTTGCGACCGCGGACAGCGGCTGGTTTGTGGCCCGACCGTTCAACCAATGCCCGCGGACGTAGTTCGCGCCGTCATTCCAGACATCTGTCTGCCCCGGGAACTCCGGAAACGGCCGTGCGTCCCAGGCCCAGGCATGCGCCCGGTCCATTTCGATCATCTGCGCGCCATAGAGGCTGGAGGTCGGGTTATTTGCCGGATCGCTCCAGTAGGTCTGGACGGCAAGAAGGTACTGCATCTGAATCAGATCATCGCGACGGCCATTCGACCACGCCGGAAGCCCGGATTCGGATGATCGCACATCGATGAAACGGTTCGGTTCGTTGCTGCCCTTGTCGATCGCGGCACAACCATATTCGGTAAAGCGGAAAGGTTTGGACCCCGGCACCCATGGGCTTGGCACCGACGACCGGACGCCTTCGATCCGGTCGTGGTGCAGGTTCGACCACCATGACCGAAGGTCTTTGTACCGGAATACCCACGGCTCGTCATAGGCCGCATCCTGGATCGGCAAGCGGCGCTGCGCGAGAGCACCTTCAGGACTGTCGTAGTACCAGTCGAACCCTTCGCCTCCGGCGACATTCGAAGCCAGATACGCCAGGTCGTAGATCGACCCCCAGCTGCTGTCGGCATGCTCCCCGCCGTCGCGCCAGTCGGAGATCGGCATGTAGTTGTCGATCCCGACAAAATCGATGTTGGCATCGGCCCAGAGCGGATCGAGATGGAAGTAGACATTGCTGCCTGTTTGATAGCCGAAGTATTCCGACCAGTCCGCCGCATAGCTGATCTTGACACCCGGACCAAGGATCAGCCGCACGTCCGCGGCCAACTGCCGGAAGGCGCTGACCGATGGAAAGCTGTCCCCAGACCCCCGGATCTGGGTCAACGACCGCAGCTCCGAGCCAATGCAGAATGCGTCGACGCCACCGGCAACCGCACACAGCCGGGCATAGTGCAGGATAAAGCG
>JBIJDO010000368.1:0-3522 GCA_044344105.1 Tabrizicola sp. | reverse complement strand
GCGTCCCAGTCCAAATACAAAACGATATGCAGGGGGTGCCATGTCTGAGACGGCCACCAGATACAGCCGCGTGATGCTGAAGATCTCGGGCGAGGCGCTGATGGGGGATCAGGGTTATGGCCTGCATCCGCCGACGGTCGCGAGGATCGCCGAGGAGGTGAAGTCGGTCCGCGACCTTGGGGTCGAGATCTGCATGGTGATCGGCGGCGGCAACATCTTCCGGGGGCTGCAAGGCAGCGCCCAGGGAATGGAACGGACCACGGCGGATTACATGGGGATGCTCGCCACGGTGATGAACGCGCTGGCGATGCAGTCGGCGCTGGAGGCGATTGGCGTTTTCACCCGTGTGATCAGTGCGATACCGATGGACCAGGTCTGCGAACCCTATATCCGCCGCCGCGCGGTCCGGCATCTGGAGAAGAAGCGGGTCTGCATCTTTGCCGCCGGGACCGGGAACCCCTACTTCACCACCGACACGGCGGCGACGCTGCGGGCCTCTGAGATGGCCTGTCAGGCGATCTTCAAGGGGACGAAGGTGGACGGGGTCTACGACAAGGACCCGAAAAAGCACGCGGATGCAAAGCGGTACGCCCATGTGACCTATGACGAGGTGCTGGAGAAGCATCTGGGTGTGATGGACGCGACGGCCATCGCGCTGGCCCGCGACAATGCCCTGCCGATCATCGTCTTCAGCCTTGACGAACCGGGCGGGTTCCGGGGGATTCTGGCGGGGCAGGGAACCTATACCAGGGTGCAGGACTGAGACCCGGCGGTCGGCAGCTTCAACAGGCCCTGGACCGGGCTGTCAGGCGTATGGAAAGCGTATGGAAAGCGTATGGGTCGCGTATGGGTCGCGTCTCTGCCGTGGCGATACGTCAACCTTTCCGTGCCGCTGCGCGGCCGGGGTCAGGTGCTTGGCCCTGTACCGGGACTGTGACGCTCTGCTATAGAGCGCGAAGCGCGGGGGGACACCCGCAAAGGCAAAGAGGGGCCCGGCCGATGGCACAAGAAGAGATCGAAATCGACACCGATGCCATCGAGCGCCGCATGGATGGAGCGATGGCCGCCCTGAAGACGGAATTCGCCAGTCTGCGGACCGGTCGTGCCAGCGCCTCGATCGTCGAGCCGATCATGGTCGATGCCTATGGCCAGATGACGCCGATCAACCAGCTGGGCACCGTGAACGTCCCCGAGCCGCGCATGGTGGTGATCAACGTCTGGGACAAGGGCATGATCCAGAAGGTCGAAAAGGCGATCCGCGAAAGCGGCATCGGCATCAACCCGGTGACCGACGGGCCGCTGATCCGGCTGCCGATCCCGGAACTGAACGAGGAACGCCGCCGCGAATTGACCAAAGTCGCCGCCCAGTATGCCGAAAGCGCCAAGGTGGCGATTCGCAACGTGCGGCGCGACGGGATGGACCAGATCAAGAAGGCGAAGTCGCAAGGGATGAGCGAGGACGACCAGAAATTCTGGTCGGACGCGGTGCAGGAGCTGACCGACAAGGCCATCGCCGCCGTCGACCGGTCGCTGGAGGCAAAGCAGGCGGAAATCATGCAGGTCTGACCTGCAGGCGGGAGGACGATGGGTGTCGAAAGACCTGCAGGTGATGACCGCACTTCGGTCGGTGGACCATGTGGCGATCATCATGGACGGCAACGGGCGATGGGCGACCAACCGGGGCTGGGCGCGGCTTGTGGGGCATCGCAAGGGTGCCGAGCGGGTGCGCGAGATCGTGCGCGCCTCCCCCGACCTTGGCATCAAATGGCTGACGCTCTACGCCTTTTCGACCGAGAACTGGAAGCGGTCGACCGAAGAGGTGCTGGGCCTGATGGCGATCTTCGCCCGCTATATCGAGCGTGAGGCGGACCGGCTGGCCCAGAACGGCGTCCGGATGCGGTTCATCGGCGACCGGACCCGGCTGGACCCGAAGCTGCAGCGCCTGATGGCCGGAATCGAGGCGCGGACGGCGGGGCTTGACCGGCTGAATCTGACGGTGGCGGTCAACTACGGCGGGCGGGACGAGATCGTCCGCGCCGCCCGCAAGGTAGCCGAAGCCGCGGCGTCGGGGGTGCTCGACCCCAGACACGTGACCGAGGCGGCCTTTGCCGACCGGTTGGACACCGGAGGGCTGCCCGACCCGGATCTCGTGATCCGCACCAGCGGCGAGACGCGGACCTCGAATTTCCTGCCCTGGCAGGCGGCCTATGCCGAATATGAGTTCACCGAGACGCTGTGGCCGGATTTCGGCCCCGAAGAGCTTGCCGCCATCGTCCAGCGCTTCTCCAACCGCGAGCGGCGGTTTGGCGGAGTGCTCAGGTGACCGACCCCGGGCCGCCGCCGGGCGGCAGATGGGCCGATCTGCGCACGCGCATCCTGTCGGCCCTGGTGATGATCATGGTCGGTGCCGTGGAGATATGGCTTGGCGGGACGGCCCTTGCAGCACTTTCCGTGGGGCTGACCTCGGTCATGGTCTGGGAGCTGGCGGCGATGACCGCGCCGGCCAGGGTGCGGACCCCGGTCACGGCGGGGGTGGCTGCGGGGGCCGCGCTGATGCTGGCCCTGGTCCTGCGCGGCGAGACGGCGGTCCTCTTCCTGATGGTTCCGACCCTGATGCTGATCCTGACGCCCCGGCGCGACCGCAGACTTGCCGGGGCCTATGCGCTGGCCATCATGCTGGCAGGCTACGGGCTTGTGGACATCCATCAGAAGGCGGGCGGTACGGCGATCCTCTGGCTGGTGTCGGTCGTCGTCGCGTCGGATGTGCTGGGCTATTTCGTGGGCCGGATGGTCGGCGGCCCGAAGTTATGGCCCGCGGTCAGCCCCAAGAAGACCTGGTCGGGCACGGCAGCGGGCTGGATCGGCGCTGCGCTCGTCGGCGCTGCCTTCGCGGTCTATGCCGGGACGGGATGGCTTCTGGTGCTGCTGTCGCCCGTTGTCGCGCTGGCCGGGCAGATGGGCGACATCGCCGAAAGCTGGATCAAGCGCCGGTCCGGGGTCAAGGATGCTTCGGATCTCATTCCGGGGCATGGCGGCGTCCTTGACCGCTTTGATGCCCTGATCGGCGCGGTGGTCGCGGTCATGGCGCTGGAACTGGTCGCGCCCGTCGCCGCCTTGCTTGGGGGCTGAGGGGGCGTGCGCAGCATCTCGATCTTCGGCGCGACCGGATCGGTCGGCGAACAGACGGTCGACCTGATCCAGCGCGCCGGGGGGGCAGAGGCCTACCGGGTGGTGGCGCTGACCGGAGGGCGGAACAACGCGCGGCTGGCCGAGATGGCGCGGGAGCTCCGTGCGGAGGTGGCGGTCTGCGCCGATCCCGCCGGGCTGGCAGAGTTGCGCGGCCGGCTGACGGGGTCGGGCGTGGCGGTGGCGGCCGGCTCCGAGGCGATTGCCGAGGCCGCCGACCGGCCCGCCGACTGGGTGATGAACGCGATCGTCGGGGCGGCCGGGCTGGTGCCGGGGTTCCGGGCGCTGCGCCATGGCCGGACGCTGGCGCTGGCGAACAAGGAAAGCCTGGTGACG
>JBIJDO010000246.1:0-4951 GCA_044344105.1 Tabrizicola sp. | reverse complement strand
CCTTGCTGATGGCCGCGGCGGCGGCCCAGGGTGCCCGAATCCTGCCGGTCGACAGCGAGCATTCCGCGATCTTCCAGGCGCTGGCGGGCGAGGACCTGTCGGCGGTCGAACGAATCATCCTGACCGCCAGCGGCGGGGCGCTGCGCGACTGGCCCCTGGAGGCGCTGGCGAAAGCCACGGTGGACGAGGCGCTGGCACATCCGAACTGGGCGATGGGACGGCGGATCACCATCGATTCGGCATCCATGTTCAACAAGGCGCTGGAAGTCATCGAAACGCGGGAATATTTCGGGGTCGCGCCGGATCAGGTCGAGGTGATCATCCATCCCGAAAGCCTGATCCATTCTATGGTCGGCTTTCGCGACGGGGCGATCATGGCACATCTGGGCGCACCCGACATGCGCCATTCCATCGGCTATGCGCTGAACTGGCCGGACCGTGCGCATCTGCCGGTGGCGCGGCTGGACCTGGCGCAGAGCGCGACGCTGACCTTCCGGGCACCGGACCTTGCGCGCTATCCGGCCCTGCGACTGGCGCGCGCGGTCATGACGCGGCGGGGTCTGGCCGGGGCGGCCTTCAATGCGGCAAAGGAAGTGGCGCTGGATCATTTCCTGGCCGGGGGACTTGGTTTCATGGACATGGCCGGCGTGGTGGAAACGACACTTGGGCGGCTTGACGCCGACCTCGGGCCGGCAAATCGCGCATTCGGGCTTGAGGATGTGCTTTCGATGGACCATCTGGCACGGGTAAGGGCGAACGAGACAGCGCGCCGGATGGCGGGAGAGCGGTAGATGGAAAGCGTATTCAGTGCCCTGGGCGGCACCGCCTGGACGGTGGTGTTCTTCATCCTCGGGCTGTCGGTCATCATCTTCGTGCATGAATACGGCCACTACATCGTCGGGCGCTGGACCGGCATCCATGCCGAGGTGTTCTCGGTCGGGTTCGGGACGGTGCTGTTCAGCCGGACCGACCGGCGCGGCACGCGCTGGCAGGTCGCGGCGATCCCGTTCGGGGGCTATGTGAAGTTTCTGGGCGATGCCGATGCCTCGTCGGTGCGGCAAGGCGACGTCTCCGGGCTGTCCGCGGCTGAAAGGCGGCACACCATGGCCGGGGCACCGCTCTGGGCGCGGGCCGCGACGGTTGCGGCGGGTCCGATGGCGAATTTCATCCTGACCTTCTTCCTGCTGACGGGGCTGCTCCTGGCCCTGGGCGCCCCGCGCGAGGAACCCTCGGTCGGCGCGATGCGAGCCTTCCCGTTGGCCGCGCAGGGACTGGTCGAAGGCGATGCGATCCGCGCGGTCGATGGTCAGCCGACGCCGGACTGGGAGACCTTCCGCAGCGTGTCGGACCAGCTGCGCGGCAAGACCGAGCTGACCTACACCGTGGACCGGGGCGGCGAGACGCTGACCGTGACCGGGCCGCATCCGCAGGCCCCGGTGGTGAGCGAGGTGCAGGTCCGTTCGGCCGCGATGGATGCCGGTCTGCAGGAAGGCGACGTGATCCTGAAGGCGGGTGGCCGGGATGTCCGCTACTTCGCCGAACTCCCCGAGATCGTCGCGGAAAGCAAAGGCCAGCCGGTGCCTCTGGTCGTGTGGCGCGCGGGCCAGACGTTCGAAATCGCCCTCACGCCGCGCATCCGCACGGTTGACGACGGGGAAGGCGGGTTCACCGAGCGGTATCTGCTTGGCCTTTACTCCGGCATGTTCTTCGAGCCCGCTGTGCGCAATGTGGGCCTGGGCGAAGCGGCGCTGAACGCGCTGGAGAACATGTGGCGGATGACGACGGCCACCTTCTCGGGTCTGTGGAACATGGTCCAGGGCGTGATCAGCAGCTGCAACCTGTCGGGGGCCATCGGCATGGCCGAGACGATGGGCGATGCGGCCCGCAACGGGGTGGAGAGTTTCGTCACGATGCTGGCGGTCCTGTCGCTTGGGGTGGGCATCCTGAACCTGTTCCCGATCCCGGTTCTGGACGGCGGGCATCTGGTGTTTCACGCTTATGAGGCGGTGACCCGCAGGCCCCCGTCCGAGCGGGCCCTGCGCGTCCTGATGACGGTCGGCCTGACGCTGGTCCTGTCGATCATGATCTTCGGACTGAGCCGCGATCTGATGTGCGTTTGACCGTCCGGTCGTTGCGGGGTAGGAAAGTCCCTACCCGGGCGACATTGCGGTTGCACCACAACATCTTGCAAAGTTATCCACAGGAACCGCAGGCTTTTGACAAAGCGTGGCATTCCCGATAGTCAGTCCGATAACAAGAATATGCGGTGAGGATGGAAGATGCGGATGACCCAACGCGCGGCCATGGGGCGGTCGGTCCGGGCAAGGTCAAGGGCTCGTCTGCTGGCAACGGTGGTTTTCATCGGTGCCGCAACGGCTTCGCAACCGTTCCTTTTGCCAGCCTATGCGCAGGTCTTTTCCTTTTCGAACGTGACCGTCGAAGGCAATGCCCGCGTTGATAGCGCGACGATCCTCAACTATGCCGGAATCAGCCGGGGCGAAGAGGTTTCGGCGGGCGGTCTGAACGACGCCTATCAGCGGATTCTGAACTCGGGCCTGTTCGAGACGGTGGAGCTTGTTCCGCAGGGGTCAACCCTGCTGATCCGTGTGGTCGAGTACCCGGTCGTCAACGTCATCAGCATCGAGGGCAACAAGCGGCTGAAGGACGAAAAGCTGTCCGAACTGATCCAGTCGCAGCCGCGGCGGATCTATTCGCCAAGCCTCGCGGAGTCGGATGCGGCAGCGATTGCCGAAGCCTACCGGGTGGCCGGGCGTCTGGCGGCGACGGTGACGCCCAAGATCATCCGGCGGAACGACAACCGCGTCGATCTGGTCTTCGAGATCACCGAAGGCCGCGTGGTGGAGAACGAGCGGATCTCCTTTGTCGGCAACCAGGCCTTCTCGGACCGCCGCCTGCGGCAGATTCTGGAGACGAAGCAGGCGGGGCTGCTGCGCAATCTGATCCAGCGGGATACGTTCGTGGCCGAAAGGCTGGAACTGGACCGCAAGGTGCTGACGGATTTCTATCTGTCGCGCGGCTACATCGACTTTCAGGTGCTGGACGCCGGTGCCGAGGTCAGCCGCGAGCGGGATGCGACCTTCGTGACCTACACGGTGCGCGAAGGCCTGTCCTGGACCATCGGCAAGACGACCACGGTATCCGAGGTCGAAGGCGTGGATGCCGCCGAGTTCGAGGCGGTGCAGAAGATTCGCGCTGGCCAGACCTACAGCCCGCTTCTGATCGACAACAACATCACGCGGATGGAGACGCTGGCGCTGAAGAAGGGCCTGAACTTCATCCGGGTCGAGCCGCGCATCACCCGCGACCCGCAGAACCAGGCGCTCGACATCGAGTTTGCCATCGTCCGGGGCGAGAAGATCTTTGTCGAGCGGATCGACATCGAAGGCAACACGACGACGCTGGACCAGGTGATCCGGCGGCAATTCCGCACCGTCGAAGGCGACCCGTTCAATCCGCGTGAAATCCGCCAGTCTGCCGAACGCATCCGGGCGCTTGGCTTCTTCGCCGACGCGCAGGTCAACGCCGATCAGGGCTCAAGCCCGGATCAGGTGGTGGTCAATGTCGATGTCGAGGAACAGCCGACGGGGTCCCTGTCCTTTGGCCTCAGCTATTCGGTGGCCAGCGGGGTCGGCTTCAACATCGGGTTCTCGGAAACCAACTTCCTTGGCCGGGGCCAGAAACTGTCGCTGTCGATATCGACCGCCAGTGCAAACCAGAATTCCAGCTTCAGTTTCACCGAACCCGCGCTCCTGGGCCGCGAGCTGAGCTTTTCGGTCGCCGGGTTCTACCGGACGTCGGATTCCGACTTCTCGGTCTACGACACGCGCAACATCGGCTTCTCGACCGGCATCGGCTTTCCCCTGGGCGAACAGTCGACGCTGGACCTTCGGGTCGGGATTTCCGAGGACAAGCTTTACAACTACTCCGGCGACTCGGCGATCCTTCTCGCGGAAGAGGCGGAAGGCGCGCTGACCACCGTCTCGCTGGGCTATGCCTACGAATACGACAACCGCATCACCGGTCTCAATCCCAAGGGCGGCGTGCTCCTGCGCTTCGGGCAGGACTATGCGGGCCTTGGCGGCGACACCAAGTACATCGAGACCACGGCCCTGGCGCTGGCCGAAACCCGGATCCTGAACGAGGAAGTGACGGTCCGGGCGATCTTCGAAGGGGGCGCGATCACCTCGCTGGGCGGCAATGTCACCCGGGTCACCGACCGCTATTTCGGCAACAACAAGATCCGCGGCTTCGAGCCGAACGGCATCGGGCCGCGCGACCTCGGGGCCACGGATGACGACGCGCTTGGCGGCAATCTTTTTGCCGTGGCGCGCTTCGAGGCGGATTTCCCGCTGGGCCTGCCGGAAGAATACGGCATCACCGGCGGCGCGTTCCTCGATGTCGGGTCGGTCTGGAGTCTGGACAACAACGGCGGCGGCGCGGTCGACGACAGCTTCATTCCGCGCGCGACGCTTGGTTTCTCGGTGTTCTGGACGACACCGATCGGACCGTTGCGCTTCAACTTCAGCCAGGCGCTGAAGAAGGAAGACTACGACAAGGAACAAAGCTTCGATCTGACCATCTCGACCAAGTTCTGACCATGGGGCTGTGGCCCTGGGTTCGGCGTTGCCTGCGGGTCGGCCTTGCCGTGGCGGTCTTCTGCGGTCCGGCCCTGGCGCAGGACGGCACGGCTGCGATCCTGACGCTGGACCAGGACCGGCTTTTCGTCGAATCGGCCTACGGCAAGGCGGTCATTGCGCGCGAGCGCGCCGCCTCTGCCGCGCTGGAACAGGAAAACAAGCAGATCGAGGCCGGGCTTGTCGCCGAGGAGCTGGCCCTGACCGAACAGCGCAAGACCCTGCCTGCCGGGGAATTCTCTGCCAAGGCCGAAGCGTTTGACGCGAAGGTCGAAGAGATCAGGACCAGTCAGGAC
>JBIJDO010000098.1:0-8493 GCA_044344105.1 Tabrizicola sp. | reverse complement strand
CGGGGGCGCGAGATTGACAGCTCGAACCCTTCGCGGCGCATGTTCTCGATCAGCACGCCCATCTGCAACTCGCCCCGGCCCGAGACTTCGAACGCCTCGCCGCCCGGTGTGTCGGCGACCTTGATGGCGACATTGACCTCGGCTTCCTTCATCAGCCGGTCGCGGATGACGCGGGACTGGACCTTGCTGCCATCGCGACCGGCAAGGGGGCTGTCGTTGATGCCGAAGGTCACGGTGATGGTCGGCGGGTCGATGGGCTGGGCGGGAAGGGCGGTGTCGACCTCCAGCGCGCAGAGCGTGTCGGCGACGGTGGCCTTGGTCATGCCCGCAAGGGTCACGATGTCGCCCGCAACGGCCTCGTCGATCTGGGTCTGGCTCAGGCCGCGGAAGGCGAGGATCTTCGTCACCCGGAACTGCTCCAGCCGTTCGCCATCCCGCGACAGGGCCTTGAGCGAAGTGCCGGTGCCGATGCGACCGCTCTCGACGCGGCCCGTCAGGATGCGGCCAAGATAGGGGTCTGCCGAAAGCGTGGTCGCCAGCATCGAGAACGGCTCGTCGACGCGGGCCAGCACTTTGGGCGCGGGGACGTGGCGCACGATCAGGTCGAAGAGGGCCGAGAGGTCCTTCCTCGGCCCGTCAAGCTCGGCATCCGCCCAGCCGGCGCGACCGGAGGCGTAGACGTGGGGGAAATCGAGCTGGTCGTCGTCGGCCCCGAGGTTGGCGAAGAGATCGAACACCTCGTTCAGCGCGCGGTCGGGTTCGGCGTCGGGCTTGTCGACCTTGTTCAGGACCACGATGGGGCGAAGACCAAGGGCCAAGGCCTTGGTCAGCACGAACTTGGTCTGCGGCATCGGGCCTTCGGCGGCGTCGACGAGGAGGCAGACCCCGTCCACCATCGACAGGATGCGCTCCACCTCGCCGCCGAAATCGGCGTGGCCGGGGGTGTCGACGATGTTGATCCGGGTGCCGTTCCATTCCACGCTCGTGCACTTCGCCAGGATCGTGATCCCGCGTTCGCGTTCGATGTCGTTGGAATCCATCGCACGTTCGGAAACGGCCTGGTTGTCGCGGAAAGCCCCCGACTGCTTGAGAAGTTCGTCGACAAGGGTGGTCTTGCCGTGGTCGACGTGGGCGATGATCGCGATGTTGCGGAGTTCCATTGGGCCTGTCCTATCGGGTTGCGGGGGCCTTACAGGGTTTTCTTGCGCGCCACCAGAGGGGCTGGGCTGCCCGCACGCGGACCGCTTTTCGATACGTTTAGAATCAAGGGGTTGACTGCGGACATTCAGGGTCTTTTGACCCCTTCCCACGCCATTCAGGCGGCGATATAGCGGTCGCGGCGGTGGTTTGCAGCGAGGAAGAGCGAGAAGACCGCCGCCCCGATAAAGCTGTAGGCCAGGATGTCGAAGGGCAGGATCAGGGCAGCCGCGCCGAAGATCACCACGTCCGAGAGAAGCTGTGCGTGGCCCGCCGGAAAGCCGGTGCGGTCCTGCAGCTCGATCCAGAGGACCGAGAGTCCGCCAAAGCTGCCGCCATGCCGGATGGCTGCAAGGGCCGCGATGCCGAAGAGAAGGCCGAAAAGGATCGCGGCGACGGTCGGTTCGATGCGGCCAAGCTCGATCCACTGCGGCAGGATGGCGACGAGAGCCGACAGGGCTGCCGTGGTGACCAGGGTCTTCAGCGCGAAAGCCGCGCCCATGCGTTTCCAGGCAAGGCCGAGGAAGGGCAGGGTGACCGCGAAGTAGACGGCGGGGAACGGGACGCCGGTCAGATGCGCGATGAGAACGGCAAGGCCGGTGGTCTGGCCGGTGACAAAGCCCATGTGGGTCAGGATCTGCATCCCGAGGGCGGCCATGACGACGCCAAAGCCGATGCCCTGCGCGTCATCCACAGCGCTGTGGCGCGGACGGTCGGTGATCTGGTCGGGACGGTCGGGCATGGAAGGTTCCTGTCGGACAAGAGGGTCATATACACTGAAGTATAAAAGTCAATAATGCTTACCTATATCGGTCGGCAAAAAGAAGAGGGCCAAAGGTCTCCCGTCGGCCCTCAGTCGTGATGTCGCAGTGCTCTGAAGCACACCCTACGAGGATTATCCCTGCAGCGCCTTGTCCAGATAGTCGTCGACCTTTTCCAGATAACCCATCGTGGTCAGCCACTTCTGGTCCGGCCCGACGAGGAGGGCGAGGTCCTTGGTCATGTGGCCGTCCTCGACGGCGTCCACGGTCACCTTTTCAAGCGTGGTGGCAAAGCGCATCAGCGCGTCGTTCCCATCGAGCTTCGCGCGGTGCTTGAGGCCCCCGGTCCAGGCGTAGATCGACGCGATGGAGTTGGTCGAGGTCTGCTTGCCCTTCTGATGCTCACGGTAGTGGCGGGTGACGGTGCCGTGGGCGGCCTCGGCCTCGACGATCTTGCCGTCAGGAGTCATCAGCACGGATGTCATCAGGCCGAGTGACCCGAAGCCCTGCGCCACGATGTCGGACTGCACGTCGCCGTCGTAGTTCTTGCAGGCCCAGACATAGCCGCCCGACCATTTCAGCGCCGAGGCGACCATGTCGTCGATCAGCCGGTGTTCGTAGGTGATGCCCTTGGCCTTGAACTGGTCGGCGAATTCGGCGTCGAAGACCTGCTGGAAGATGTCCTTGAAGCGGCCGTCATAGGCCTTGAGGATGGTGTTCTTGGTGGAAAGATACACCGGCACCCCGCGCTGGAGCCCGTAGTTCAGCGAGGCGCGGGCGAAGTCGGTGATGCTGTCGTCAAGGTTGTACATGCCCATGTAGACGCCGGCGGAGGGGGCCGAGTAGACGTCCTTCTCGATCACCGTGCCGTCGTCGCCGACGAATTTCATTGTGAGCTTCCCCTTGCCGGGGAACTTGAAATCGGTCGCGCGGTACTGGTCGCCGAAGGCGTGGCGGCCGACCACGATGGGTTGGGTCCAGTGCGGCACGAGGCGGGGGACATTGCGGCAAATGATCGGCTCGCGGAAGATCACGCCGCCAAGGATGTTGCGGATCGTGCCGTTCGGGCTTTTCCACATCTGCTTCAGGCCGAATTCCTCGACCCGCTGCTCGTCCGGGGTGATCGTCGCGCATTTGACGCCGACACCGTGTTTCTTGATGGCATTGGCCGCGTCGATGGTGATCTGGTCGTTCGTGCGGTCGCGCTCCTCGATCCCGAGGTCGTAGTATTTCAGGTCGATGTCGAGATAGGGCAGGATCAGCTTCTGCTTGATGAAGTCCCAGATGATCCGGGTCATCTCGTCGCCGTCGAGCTCGACGACGGGGTTCGCTACCTTGATCTTCGACATGGGTCTCTCCGGTTCGGGGATTCGCTGTCCGGGTCATAGCGGAAAACGGGGGGTTAGGGAAGGGCGGTATGCGATTGTATACCGTTGGCCGCATGGTCCGCTCGTCGAGGACTTCGTCACTCCTCGCTGGGGTGGTCCTCCGACGAGGAGACGAAGTCGAACGAGGAGGTCATTCGAACCAGGGCCGTGCCTTTTCCCTGACCCAATCCCAAAGGGCGGGCGCACCCCTGGCGATCTTCTGGCCTACCCGGGATTCCAGTTGGTCGTAGGTCACATCATAGGTGGTCCAGGTCCCGCCGCCGGACATCAGGTTGGCCAGCACCGGCTGCACCCGGTCGAGAGATTTGGCGAAGCGTGCGTCGGGGGTTTCGGCAGCCTCGAACTCCTCCCAGAGGCTGCGAAGATCGGTTGCCAACTCACTGGGAAGAAGTCCGAAAATCCGGTCGGCGGCACGGGCTTCGGCGACCTGCGTCGCCACGCTGGCATGGGCGGTGCCGTTCTGGGAATGGATCGGGACGTCGCCGACGTCGATCTCGACAAGGTCGTGGATCAGAAGCATCCGGATCACCCGGTCGATCGACACGCCCGGCCCGGCCTGGTCGGCCAGCACAAGGGCATAAAGCGCCAGGTGCCAGGAATGCTCGCCGGAGTTTTCCGGGCGCGAGCCGTCGACAAGGGTTGTCGCGCGCAAGACCGATTTCAGGCGGTCGGCTTCGTTCAGGAAGGCAAACTGGGCGTCCAGCCGCCCCGAAGCCGATTGGTCGGTCAATGGCCCATGCCGCCGAAATCGACCGGGGCTTCGGGGGCCTCTTCGATCTCGCCCCGTCTTGCGGCAAGGGCCTTTTCCAGAAACTCGCGGCCGCGACGTTCGGCGAGCCGGACGCGGATCGAGGTCATGTAGGCCTCCTGGAAGGTCGGCGATGCGGCCATCAGGACCTTGGCGACCTTTTCGTAGAACCGGTCGTCGCCCAGTTCGCCCTCGGCGGCAAGCACGTCGTCGGCCAGCTGGTCCGCCATTTCCTGCAGGGTCGCCATGCTACCGCGTGCCTTCCGTCATCCGGCGGCGCACGTAGTCGGAGACCGTGCCGATCATCGGCTTCATATGCGCCTCCTCGTCCTTGAAGAAGTGGTCCGCGCCGTCGATCTCGGCATGGGTGATGGTGATGCCCTTCTGTTCGTGCAGCTTGTTCACCAGCGACTTCGTGTCCTTGGGCGGGGCGACCTTGTCGGCGCTGCCGTTGATGATCAGGCCCGAGGACGGACAGGGGGCGAGGAAGGAGAAGTCGTACAGGTTCGCGGGCGGGGCGACCGAGATGAAGCCGGTGATCTCGGGCCGGCGCATCAGAAGCTGCATGCCGATCCAGGCCCCGAAGGAGAAGCCCGCAACCCAGCATTGCTTGGAGTTCTGGTTCATCGCCTGCAGATAGTCGAGCGCGCTTGCGGCGTCGCTCAGCTCGCCGATGCCCTGGTCATATTCGCCCTGGCTGCGCCCCACGCCGCGGAAGTTGAAGCGCAGGACGGTGAAGCCGAGGTTGTAGAAGGCGTAGTGAAGGTTGTAGACGACCTTGTTGTTCATCGTCCCACCGTAAGCGGGGTGCGGATGCAGCACGATGGCGATCGGGGCGTCGCGGTCCTTTTGCGGATGGTAGCGGCCTTCCAGGCGTCCGTCGGGGCCGGCAAAGATAACCTCGGGCATGTAACTCTTCTCATCCGGGAGCGTGCGATTTCTTGACGCTTTCGCTCGGCTAAACTAGAACCGTTCTAAAGCGGACCGGGGGATGTGCGGTCCGGCTTTCGGGGCTTGACTGAGGTAATGCCGCCCGCTCGCGCCGTCAATGCGGTTGCGATGGGTCGGCGGGGCAGGAGACGGCGATGAAGCTTTCGACCAAGGGGCGCTATGCGATGGTTGCGCTGGCCGACCTTGCCATGGCGAAAGGCGATGATCTGGTGTCGCTGGCGGCGATCTCGAAGCGCCAGGACATCTCTCTTCCCTATCTTGAGCAGCTTTTCGTCAAGCTTCGCCGTGCCGGTCTGGTCGAGGCGGTGCGGGGGCCCGGCGGCGGCTACAAGCTGGCGCGACCGGCGGCCGACATCCGCATCTCAGAGGTGATGGAAGCGGTCGAGGAAACGGTGGATGCGATGCACACCGGGGCGGGAGCTTCGGGCGCGGTGTCGGGCAGCCGGGCGCAGTCGCTGACCAACCGGCTTTGGGAAAGCCTGTCGGCCAATGTCTATGTCTTCCTGCACCAGGTCCGGCTGTCGGATGTGGTCCGGAACGACCTGACGCCTTGCCCGGCGGTGCCCCATCTTTTCCGCGTGGTGGATGAGGAATGACAAGGGTCTACCTCGATTGGAACGCGACCGCGCCCTTGCGCCCCGAGGCGAAGGCGGCGATGGCGGCGGCGATGGAGGTGGTGGGCAACCCGTCCTCGGTCCATGCCGAGGGGCGGGCGGCCAGGGCGTTGGTCGAACGGTCGCGGGCCCAGGTGGCTGCCGCTGTCGGCTGCGCGCCGGACGAGGTGATCTTCACCAGCGGGGCCACAGAGGCGGCGATGGTGCTGTCCCGGCTGCCGGACGGGCACGACGTCCATGTCGATCCCACGGCGCATGATTGCCTCTGGTCGCATCTTCGGATCGGGGGCGGTGCCGCGAGCGGGCATATTCTGGCCCTGGGCTATGCCAACAACGAGACCGGCATCATCACCGAGCCCCTCGCGGCCGAAGGCGGGGGCTGGCAGTACGCGGCGCGGCGCGCGGACAGGCTGATGCTCGACATCGTGCAGGCCGTGGGCAAGGTCCCGTTTTCCTTTGCCTGGTCCGGGGCCGACATGGCGGTGGTTTCGGCGCACAAGCTCGGCGGGCCGAAGGGCGTCGGTGCGCTGATCCTGCGGAGAACCCTCGAAATCGTGCCGATTGCCCTGGGTGGCGGGCAGGAGATGGGGCGCCGGGCGGGGACCGAGAATCTGGTCGGCATCGCCGGTTTCGGTGCGGCTGCCGAGGCGGCTGCGCGGGACCTTGCCAACGGGGTCTGGGACGAAGTCGCGGAACTTAGAAATATTCTAGAATCGGAGTTGTCGCTGGCGGTAAATGAGACTATTTCCGTCGGGAATGGGTTGTCCCGGCTGCCGAACACCCTGTGTCTGATCGCGCCGGGCTGGCGTGGCGAGAGCCAGGTGATGGCGATGGATCTTGCGGGGTTCGCCGTCTCGGCCGGGTCGGCCTGTTCCAGCGGCAAGGTGCGGCCAAGCCGGGTCCTGACCGCCATGGGCTATGATGCGGTGCTTGCGGCGCAGGCGATCCGGGTCTCGCTGGGGCCGGGAGTCACGAGAGACGATATGGGGCGGTTCGCGAAGGCCTGGACCGCACAATATGCCAAGGTCCGCGCGCGGGCTGCCTGAAAGGAACTGCCGATGACTGCCGTGCTTGAGACGCAGATGGATGTTCGCGACGGCGTGGATCGCGAGACGGTCGAGACCGTGCAGGCTATGGCCGGCAAGTACAAATACGGCTGGGAAACCAAGATCGAGATGGACTATGCCCCAAAGGGGCTGAACGAGGACATCGTCCGCCTGATTTCCGCGAAGAACGGTGAGCCGGAGTGGCTGCTGGACTGGCGGCTGGCGGCCTACCGGCGCTGGCTGAAGATGGAAGAACCGCGTTGGGCGATGCTGAACTATCCCGAGATCGACTATCAGGACCAGTTCTACTACGCGACGCCGAAAAGCATGGCGAAAAAGCCCAAAAGCCTGGACGAGGTCGATCCGAAGCTCTTGGCGACCTATGCCAAACTTGGGATTCCGCTGAAGGAACAGATGCTTCTGGCCGGAGTTGAAGGTGAGGCGGAACCCCGCAAGGTTGCGGTGGACGCGGTCTTCGACTCGGTGTCGGTGGGGACGACCTTCAAGGCGGAACTGGCCAAGGCCGGGGTGATCTTCTGTTCGATCAGTGAGGCGGTGCGGGAACATCCCGATCTGGTGAAGCAGTATCTGGGGTCGGTCGTGCCGCCGACCGACAACTTCTTTGCCACGCTGAACAGTGCGGTCTTCTCGGATGGCTCCTTCGTCTACATCCCCAAGGGCACGCGCTGTCCGATGGAGCTGTCGACCTATTTCCGCATCAACGCTGAAAACACCGGCCAGTTCGAGCGCACCCTGATCGAGGCCGACGAGGGTGCCTATGTCAGCTATCTGGAGGGCTGCACCGCGCCGAAGAGGGACACCAACCAGCTGCACGCGGCAGTTGTGGAAATCGTGATCCTGAAGGACGCCGAGGTTAAGTATTCGACGGTGCAGAACTGGTATCCGGGCGACGAGAACGGGGTTGGCGGCATCTACAACTTCGTCACCAAGCGCGCCGATTGCCGCGGCGACCGGGCCAAGGTGATGTGGACGCAAGTGGAAACCGGCTCGGCGATCACCTGGAAGTATCCCTCCTGCATCCTGCGCGGCGACGATGCGCAGGGCGAGTTCTATTCGATCGCCATTGCCAACAATGCCCAGCAGGCGGATACCGGGACGAAGATGATCCACCTGGGCAAGCGGACGAAAAGCCGGATCGTGTCCAAGGGCATTTCGGCGGGCCGGGCGCAGAACACCTATCGCGGGCTGGTCAGCATGCACCCGAAGGCCAAGGACAGCCGCAACTACACCCAGTGCGACAGTCTCCTGATTGGCGACAAATGTGGGGCGCACACGGTGCCTTATATCGAAGTGCGCAACAATTCCTCGCGCGTGGAGCATGAGGCGACCACGTCCAAGGTCGACGAGGACCAGCTGTTCTACTGCCGCAGCCGGGGGATGGACGAAGAAGAGGCCGTCGCCCTGGTGGTCAACGGCTTCTGCCGCGAGGTCCTGCAGGCTCTGCCGATGGAGTTCGCGATGGAAGCGCAAAGCCTGGTCGCGATCAGCCTGGAAGGCTCGGTCGGCTGATGACCGAGGCTGCGGCAGGACGCTCGGCCAAGCGATTGGCAGTGGCCGAGGTGGCTTCAGTCGGTCCCCGCCTGGAGGAAATCGGGCAATCTGCTGGGTCTTGCGATGCGCTGTCGCTGAAGATGCCTCCAGAGGAAAGCGCTTTCCTGCGCAAGGCGTTTTCCGGGGCGCAGGTCATCCTGGAATATGGCAGCGGCGGATCGACCCTGCTTGCGGCGGGCGGCGGTCGGCGGGTTTTCAGCGTCGAAAGTGACAGGG
>JBIJDO010000163.1:0-6238 GCA_044344105.1 Tabrizicola sp. | reverse complement strand
CGCGTTGACCGCGTGGATCCACAGCACCCAGCCCCAGGAGAAGCTCTTCATCACCTCCCAATCTGGCAGCACGAAATACCAGTAGGCAGCCGTGACGGCCATGAAGATGGCATTGTGTGGCCAGAGATATGCAATGATCCAGCCGCCGATCTTGTTCCACTTGCCCAACCAGAACGGGGCAATCTCAAGCGGCTGGTTTGGGGCCCAGTTGCCGCGCTTGTCGCGGGTCCCGAACTTCAGATCGTCCACTGTGACCTCCCGTAGTACGTTCGTTCCGATTCCGCAGCGAATGGAATACTCATACTGTTGACAACGCGTCCCTCATAATCCTTTCATCATGGATACAGTATTTCCCTTCTTTTCCCTCATTTGCTGCGATGCAGAAATGAGGGATTCTTTCAGGAATGGCCATGGCACACAGAGCGACGATCCAAGACCTTGCCGACAAGGCGGGCGTCAGCGTTTCCACCATCGACCGCATCCTGAACGGGCGCGACAAAGTGCGCTCTGGCACCGCGGCACGTGTTCTTGCCGCTGCCGAAGAGCTTGAATTCTATGCCCTTCCTGCATTGCGGAAGCGGCTTCGCGTCGACCAGCCGAAGGTTCGCCTTGGCTTTCTGCTGCAGCAATCCCATCGCACTTTCTATCGCCTGATCGCCGACGCACTGGCCGAGGCCGCCGCAAGTTCACCAGAGCCGGTCGAGCTTGTCGTCCAGCACCTCGATGATCTGTCCCCGGAATCGGTGGCCGAGCGCATGCTTGCCCTGGGCGGCTCCGTCCAGGCAATTGGGGTGATCACCGCAGAACACGCAAGGGTATCCAGCGCGATCGAGGCTCTGTCAGCCAGGGGTGTTGCGACATATGGCCTCATTTCAGAACTGACCGCAGGCTGTGGCACGGGCTACATCGGCCTGGACAACTGGCGCGTTGGCAGGACCGCAGGTTGGGCGATCACGGGTCTGAGCAAGCGCCAGGGCCGGGTCGGCATCCTTGTGGGCAACCACCGTTACCGTTGCCAGGAACTGAACGAGACCGGGTTCCGGTCCTATTGCCGCGAGCATGCTCCCGGCTTTTCCCTGCTCGAACCCCTGCAAACCTTCGAGGACAACACCGTCGCGCGCGAGATAACCGAACAACTCATTCGTCGCGAACCGGATCTGGTGGGCCTTTACGTGTCTGGCGGCGGAATGAAGGGCGTTCTTCAGGCTCTGGAAACAGCCGGAAAAGGCTCGGACCTGATCGTCGTCGGCCACGAGATCACGGACCACACGCGAGTTGGGCTGATGGACAACTTGCTATCGATGGTTTTCGCGCACCCCTTAAAGCGATTGGCCGCCGAGGCGATTGCACAGATGCAGAAAGACCTTAGCGAAGAGAAAGCGCCTGCGAAAAGGATCTTGAACTTCGATATCTACGGTCCGGAAAACATTTAACAGAAACTACTGTACAAGCCTGAAGGCTTTCTTGAACCGCACCGGTTTTGCCGGAGGCTCCAACGTCTGAGTAGGTTGGAGCATCATGATCAAGACAACGAACAAGTTTCCCCCCGAAGTGCGCGAACGCGCGGTGCGGATGGTTTTGGACAGTGAGGCGGCGCGCGCCATTGGTTCAAGCGGGACGCCGAACGGCCAGCATGAATCGCGTTGGTCGGCGATCCTGTCGATTTCCGCCAAGAACGGTCGTGCGTCCCAGACCCTGAACGAATGGATCAAGTGGGCCGAGGTCGACACTGGCAAGCGAGCCGGCATTCCAAGCGATCTGGCCGGGAAGACAAAGGCGCTGGAACGCGAGGTCCGCGAGCTGCGCCAGGCCAACGAGATCCTGCGCAAAGCGAGCGCCTAATTTGCGATGGCGGAGCTCGACCGCCCACTCTAGCGATGATCGCCTGCATCAGCCCGGCATCGGAGCGGCATTGGGATCAGGCGGCATCGCCGCCATGTCATGCCCCGCCATCGACCCTTGGTCGGCCATGGTCTGAGAGGGCACCCCCTTGGCAAGCGTCACCGCTCCGCCAGCAGCAACCAGGCCGCCGACCAGAAGCGCGCGACGGCCGGGGCTTCCGGGATCAGCCTCGCTGGTCATGCAGGCAGTCCCCGGTCGCAAAATAAGCATCGGCTAATTAAATTTGGTGGGGCTAACTTGTAATGAAGCTGCATTCCGTGTCAAGTGCTGCGAGGGAGAGCGTGCGATGGCCGAAGGAAGCACAGGTGACGGGACCGACCCCCGCGCCGCAGAAATGCGGGCAGAGGGGTTTCAGGCGGTTCGTGAAGCGCATCGGAACGAGCTGGCCGAAGACTATGTCGAGCTTATCGCCGAGCTTATCGCGCGCTTTGGTGAGGCGCGTCCGGTCGACATCGCCACCCGCATGGGGGTGACGGCCCCGACAGTTGCCAAGACGCTGGACCGGCTGGCGCGCGAGGGCCTGGTGGCGCGGGCGCGCTACCGCTCGGTCTTCCTGACACCGGGGGGGGCGGCTTTGGCCGAGGCCTGTCTGCGTCGTCACGAGATCGTGGTGCGCTTTCTGGTGCGGCTTGGCCTTGATCCCGAAACGGCCGAGAAGGACGCCGAAGGGATCGAGCATCATGTCAGCGACCGGACGCTCGATCTCTTCCGCGCCTTTGCCGACCGGAACTGAGGTCAGGGCAGCACTGCGACGGCAGCCGGACCATGGATAGGCGAAGAGCGCCCACGGACCGGGGTCTTGTCCGAACCGGGCTCGCAGCCTAGGTGATTGCTCTGGCGACTAAAGCTTTACGGAGGTGATCATGCTAACCATCGGCAAGCTTGGCCAGGCGGCGGGCGTCAAGGTTCCGACCATCCGGTACTACGAACAGATCGGCCTTCTGCCTGAAGCCGATCGCAGCACCGGCAACCAGCGGCTTTATCCGCGCGCCATGCTGGACCGACTGAGCTTCATTCGCCATGCGCGTGAACTTGGCTTTCCCCTGGAGGCAATTCGCGACCTTTTCAGTCTTTCCGACCGACCGGATCAGCCCTGCGCGGCGATCGACGACATTGCCCGCACCCAGCTTGCCGCAACCCGCGCCCGGATTGTGCGGCTGAAGGCTCTGGAAGCCGAGCTTGAGCGGATGGTCGATCAATGCCTTTGCGGCACGGTCCAGAACTGCCGGGTGATCGAGGTTCTGGGGGATCATTCGCATTGTGCGCACGATCACCAAAGCGGGCACGCCGCATAGCTGCGCGTTTGGTGCCTTGGGTGTCACTGACCTGGCCTGGATGATCGGCGCCCGACCGGGACCTACCGCGCCCCTGACCGGGGCGAGTTTGATCGGCTCTGGACGCGCGCCAGCCGACGAGGAAGGCAGGCCATGATCCTCAAGTTGATAATTGTGCCTGACCGCCCGTCCGTCCGTCCGATCCGCCAAGGCAACCCCGCGACGAACAAGGACAGCGTTGACAGGGAAGCGGAACTATTTAACATAGCAAATAAATCGGAGGCGATGCCGTGCCCCATGTCATGATCGACTATTCGCGCAATCTTGAGGACCGGCTTGATCTGGCGGGACTTTGCCGGGCGATCCGGGATGCTGCGGAGGCGACGGGAGTGCTGCCGGTGGCTGGACTAAGGGTGCGGGCGACGGCCTGCGATCACGTCGTCATTGCCGACGGCGATCCGGACCATGCCTTTCTGGACATATCGCTGCGTTTGCGCGCCGGACGGTCCATGGCCGACAGGGAGCGTGCGACGGCCGAGATCTTTGCCGCTGCTGAGGCCTATTGCGCCGGGGTGCTGGCAACCAGCTCGTTCATGCTTTCCTTCGAGATGCGCGAGATCGACCCGGCGCTGTCACCGAAGACCAGTTCGATCCGTCGCTACTTGGCCGGAGGGGAAGAATGAGCGATCTTGCCGCACATCAGTCCAAGCTGGAGGCGCATCTGAAGCGGTTCCAAAAGGCTGGCATCCTGAACCTGATCGACGGCCGTTCCGTCGCGGGGGCGGGAGGGGTGTTCCAGACCCGTTCGCCGGTGGATGACAGCCTGATAGCGCAAGTTGCGCTGGGAACCGAGGCCGACATCGACGCGGCAGCGAAAGCGGCAAAGGCGGCGTTTCCGGCCTGGGCGGCGCTGGACGGCGAGGCGCGAAAGAAGGTCCTGCACCGGATTGCCGATCTGATCGAGGCGCGGGCTGAGGAGATCGCCGTCTGCGAATGCTGGGATACCGGCCAGGCCTGGCGCTTCATGTCGAAGGCGGCCCTGCGCGGGGCCGAGAATTTTCGCTTCTTTGCCGATCTTGCCCCCGGAGCGCGGGACGGGCAAAGCCTGCCGACGCCGACCCATCTGAACATCACCTCGCGCAAGCCGATCGGTCCGGTGGGGGTGATCACGCCCTGGAACACGCCCTTCATGCTGTCGACATGGAAGATCGCCCCGGCCCTGGCGGCGGGCTGTACGGTCGTGCACAAGCCTGCGGAGTTTTCCCCGCTGACCGCGCGGCTTCTGGCCGAGATCTGCCACGAGGCGGGCCTGCCGCCCGGTGTGCTCAACCTTGTCAACGGCTTCGGCGAAGGTGCGGGAAAGGCCTTGACCGAACACCCGGATATCAAGGCCATCGCCTTCGTCGGAGAAAGCCGCACCGGGTCGATGATCATGAAGCAGGGGGCCGACACGCTGAAACGGGTGCATTTCGAGCTGGGCGGCAAGAACCCGGTGATCGTCTTCGAGGATGCCGATCTGGACCGGGCACTCGATGCGGTGATCTTTATGATCTATTCGCTGAACGGCGAACGCTGCACCTCGTCGTCGCGGTTGCTGGTTGAGGAGACGATTGCCGAGAAATTCCACGCGCGGCTGGTGGAGCGGGTGAACCGGATCAGGGTCGGGCATCCGCTGGACCCGGTGACCGAGATCGGCCCACTGATCCACCAGACCCATTTCGAAAAGGTCATCTCCTATGTAGGGATCGGCAAGGCTGACGGGGCCACGCTCGCCGCCGGGGGCGCGCGGGTGGGGGATGCCGGATGGTTCATCCGCCCGACGCTCTTTACCCATGCGACGCCGGACATGCGGATCGCGCAGGAAGAGGTGTTCGGCCCGTTCCTGACCTCGATCACCTTCAAGGACGAGGCCGAGGCGCTGCGGATCGCCAATGACGTGGCCTATGGCTTGACGGCCTATGTCTGGACCAATGACCTGACGCGGTCGCTGCGGGTCAGCGACGGGCTGGAGGCGGGGATGATCTGGGTGAACTCCGAAAATGTCCGTCACCTGCCCACGCCCTTTGGCGGGGTCAAGGCCAGCGGGATCGGCCGCGATGGCGGGGATTGGTCGTTCGAATTCTACATGGAGACGAAGAACGTGGCCTTCGCCCTGGGCCAGCACAAGATGCAACGGCTTGGCGCCTGAGGAGGATAGGATGCCCATTCCCGCCCCGACGCTGTATCCACCCTTCAACATTGTCCGGCTCAGCCATGTCGAGCTTGGCGTGACCGATCTTGCCTGGTCTCGCGCCTATTATGTCGACATGCTGGGCCTGCAGGTCACGCATGAGGACGCGGGCCACATCTACCTCCGCGCGATGGAGGAGCGGGGCCACCATTGCATGGTCCTGAAACAGGCGGATCGCGGCACGGTCGGCGTGCTGGGGTTCAAGGTCTGGGACGAAGATGACCTTGACCGGGCCGAGGCCTGGTTCCGTGCCAAGGGCCTGCCCACGGCCTGGGTCGATCGGCCCTTCATGGGCCGGGTCTTGCGGACCCGCGACCTGATGGGCATTCCGCTGGAATTCTACGCCCGGATGGACCGCCTGCCGCCGATCCACCAGCACTACAAACTTTACCGCGGGGTCAAGCCGCTGCGGATCGACCATTTCAACATGTTCTCACCGAATGTGGATGCGAGTGTCGCGCTTTACGGCGAGATGGGGTTCCGGGTGACCGAGTACACGGCGGACGAGGCGACGGGGCGGACCTGGGCGGCCTGGATGCACCGGAAGGGCGGCGTGCATGACGTGGCCTTCACCAACGGCACCGGACCCCGGCTGCACCACACCGCCTTCTGGGTGCCGACGCCCTTGAACATCATCGACCTTCTCGATCTGATGTCGACCAGCGGTTTTCTTGCCAGCATCGAGCGCGGGCCCGGGCGGCACGGCATCTCCAACGCCTTTTTCCTCTACATCCGGGATCAGGATGGCCACCGGACGGAGATCTACTGCAGCGACTACCAGACCTGCGATCCGGATCTGGAGCCGATCCGCTGGGACCTGAAGGATCCGCAG
>JBIJDO010000429.1:0-2813 GCA_044344105.1 Tabrizicola sp. | reverse complement strand
TGAAAATTTACCGTTTGATAAAAAAATCGACCTGTGTCAGCCTTTCCGAAATGCAGCCAGAAAGGACATCGGTCCGATGAGCCACAGCCCGCTGACGCCCGGCATCGTTCCGGGTCGCCTGCCAGCCGAAACCTACGTGCGGAACTTCAGCGACCACGAACCGGCCCTGGATCGCCACGAGGCACGGGTCGCGGCGGACCGCTGCTATTTCTGCCACGATGCGCCCTGCATCACGGCCTGTCCGACCTCGATCGACATTCCCCTCTTCATCCGGCAGATCGCGACCGGCACGCCCGAGGCGGCGGCGACGACGATCTGGAGCCAGAACATCCTTGGCGGCATCTGCGCCCGGGTCTGCCCGACCGAGACCCTGTGCGAAGAGGCCTGCGTGCGCGAGGCCGCCGAGGGCAAGCCGGTCGAGATCGGCCGTCTGCAGCGCTTTGCCACCGACACGGCGATGGGCAAGGGCCTGCATCCCTTTGTCCGGGCGGCCCGGACGGGCAAGCGTGTGGCCGTCGTCGGGGCCGGGCCTGCCGGCCTTGCCTGTGCGCACCGGCTTGCGATGCACGGGCACGACGTCGTGGTGTTCGAGCGGCGTCCGAAGGCCGGGGGCCTGAACGAATACGGGATCGCCAGCTACAAGGCGACCGGAGGTTTTGCGCAAAGGGAGGTTGACTGGCTGCTGCAGATCGGCGGTATCGACATCCGAAATGGCGTGGAGATGGGCCGCGATGTGACGCTGGACCAGCTGCAGGCCGAATATGACGCTGTCTTTCTTGGCATCGGCCTTGCCGGTGTCAATGCGCTGCGCACCGAGGGTGAGGACAAGGCGGGTGTCCGCAATGCCGTCGACTTCATTGCCGAATTGCGCCAGGCCAGCGACCTTTCCCAATTGCCGGTGGGCCGCGACGTGGTGGTGATTGGCGGCGGGATGACGGCAGTGGATGCGGCGGTGCAGTCCAAGCTGCTGGGGGCCGAGAACGTCACCATCGTCTACCGTCGCGGTCAGGAGAAGATGTCCGCCTCGGGGCACGAGCAGGACCATGCGGTGCAGACCGGTGTGCGGATCATCCACAATGCGGCCCCGGTGCGGGTGCTGGGCAATGGCCACGCCGAGGGGGTGGAGTTCGCCTATACGCAGGATGGGCCGGGCGGGCTGACCCTGTCGTCCGAGACCTTTACCCTGAAGGCGGATCAGGTGTTCAAGGCTATCGGCCAGAGCCTGAAAGGCGCGCCGGCAGGTCTTGCGGTGGCGGGCGGCAAGCTGGCGGGTCCGGCGGGCAAGGTCTGGGTCGGCGGCGACTGCGCGGCGGGGGGCGAGGATCTGACGGTCACCGCCGTCGCCGAGGGCCGCGATGCCGCCGAGGCGATCCATGCCGCGCTGACGGGTGGGTGACGGCGATGCAGCCCCCTTGCCTTCCCGAAGGCGTCGGGCCAGAACGGGCGCCGGAAAGGGCCCCCCTTGGAAGCATTCGCCACCAGTGTCATCACCTTCATCGAGCAGAACCAGAGCTGGTTCCCGCTGATCATGGTGCTGTTTGCCGCCGCCGAAACCACGGCCTTCCTGTCGATCCTGATTCCCTCGACGCCGGTTCTGGCCGCCGTCGGCGCGCTGGCGGCAACCGGGGCGCTGTCGTTCTGGACGCTCTGGATCGGGGCCAGCATCGGCGCGCTGATCGGGTCCACCTTCAGCTACTGGCTGGGGCGGCGCTACGGAACGCGTGTCCTGACCATGCGGCCCCTGCGCGACCATCCGGAGTGGGTGGAAAAGGCCCAAGGATCGTTCGACAAATACGGGCCAGTGACGATCCTGATCGGGCATTTCACCACGATCTTCCGGCCCGTCGTGTTCCTGATGGCCGGGATGAGCGGGATGAGTTTTCCGCGCTTTGCCTTGTGGAACACGCTGGGCTGCGTCGCCTGGGCCTTCATCGTCCCGAAGCTTGGCCAGTATGGCGGCGATCTGATCGGCTGGATCTGGTCCCTGTTCTGACCGTTGGTGGGGTTGAACCCCACCCTGTCCAAATTCTCCCCGCCCATCGCAAGGAGGCCTGACATGGCTAATCTCTCGGCCAATTTCATCGGCATCAGATCCCCGAACCCGTTCTGGCTGGCCTCGGCTCCGCCCACGGACAAGAAATACAACGTCGAGCGCGCGTTTGAGGCGGGCTGGGGCGGTGTTGTGTGGAAGACGCTCGGGTCCGAGGGGCCGCCGGTCGTGAACGTCAACGGCCCGCGCTACGGCGCAATCTGGGGCGCGGATCGCCGCCTTCTGGGGCTGAACAACATCGAACTGATCACCGACCGCCCGCTGGAGGTCAATCTGGCCGAGATCAAGGAGGTCAAGCGCAAATGGCGCGACCGGGCGCTGGTGATTTCGCTGATGGTGCCTTGCGATGAGGATTCCTGGCGCGACATCCTGGCCCGGATCGAGGATACCGAGGCGGACGGGGTCGAGCTGAACTTCGGCTGCCCGCACGGGATGGCGGAACGCGGCATGGGGTCTGCGGTGGGGCAGGTCCCGGAATACATCGAGATGGTCACGCGCTGGGTCAAGAAGCACAGCCGGATGCCCTGCATCGTGAAGCTGACGCCGAACATCACCGATGTGCGGAAACCGGCAGAGGCCGCCAAGCGCGGCGGGGCGGATGCGGTGTCGCTGATCAACACGATCAACTCGATCACCTCGGTCAATCTGGACGACTTCTCCCCCGAGCCGATGATCGACGGCAAGGGCACGCATGGCGGCTATTGCGGCCCGGCGGTGAAGCCGATCGCGATGAACATGGTGGCCGAGATCGCCCGGTCGGAGG
>JBIJDO010000223.1:0-5231 GCA_044344105.1 Tabrizicola sp. | reverse complement strand
ACGCGCGGCCTGCCGATCAGCGGCATCGGCGGGATCACCACCTGGCGCGACGCGGCCGAGTTCATGGCGCTCGGTGCCGGGAACGTGCAGGTCTGCACGGCTGCGATGACCTACGGCTTCAAGATCGTGCAGGAGATGATCTCGGGCCTGTCGCAATACCTGGACGACAAGCAGATCGGCCTGCCGAACCTTGTCGGGCGCGCGGTGCCGAATGTGACCGACTGGCAGTATCTGAACCTGAACTACGTCGCCAAGGCGCATATCAACCAGGAGGACTGCATCAAATGCGGGCGCTGCTATGCCGCCTGCGAGGACACCAGCCACCAGGCGATTTCCATGTCGCCAGAGCGGGTGTTCGAGGTGATGGACGACGAATGCGTCGCCTGCAACCTCTGCGTCAACGTCTGTCCGGTCGAAAACTGCATCACCATGGTACCGATGGCGAAGGGCGCGGTCGATCCGCGGACCGGGCGGAAAGTCGGCGACTATGCCAACTGGACGACGCATCCGAACAACCCGAGCGTCGCGGCGGAGTGATCCGCCTTGGCCCGAAAATTTTCTAGAAAATTTTTGGGCTAAGGCGGTTGGTCAACATATGACGTGCATCTGGCCAGCATTGCAGATCACGATGAACTGACCACCGCATTCGATGAAGTGAAAGCCCCGCTTGCGAACTTCGCCGACAAAGACATCTCGGCCCATCTCGCGTTCGACATCGCGAACCGCGCGCCGGACGATGCCGCCCTTGCCGACCGCCTTTGCGGCGAAGACATCGTCAAGCCAGGCCTGGGCGAGGAGAGGAAGGGAGCGAAGCATCTGCATGACGCCCAACCTTCACAAGCAGGGTGAAGACCCGGTTAACGCCCGTCAGGCGAGCGGCAGCGGGCTGATTCCGGCGGCGATGCTGGCCTTGATATAGGCCACGCGCGCGGCTTCGGCTGCCTCGGCGGCATTGGTCTCGACCGTGGTCCGGGCCGCCATCAACTGCGGCTCGATTGCTGTCGGTCGCGGGGCGGGTTGCTGCACCGCCTGCGGCAGAACCGAAGCCACGGTGGCCTGGACAGAGCTTGCCGCGACGGACGACGGCGCGCGCGGTTCCGGGCGCGACGCTTGCGGTGCCTCCGCAACCGGCTGGGACGCGCGGATGCCGGGGATCATGCTCATGTCTCGCCTCCCTTTCCTGGCGTTCACGGGCTGATCTTAACGCATTTGCAACGGCTTTTCCTCGGAAGACTGCCGACAATCTTAGCGATCCGGGGCCAGAAGCCGGGTGAACAGCGTGTCGAGGAACCCGCCCGCCTCGGCAAAGGGGTCATGCCCCGGTCCCAGCACGGCGCGGACCTGGACGTCGAAATCGGCGTAGTGCTGGGTCAGGGCCCAGATCGAGAAGATCAGGTGTACCGGATCGACCCGGGCGATGCGGTCTTCGTCCATCCAGCGGGTCAGGACCAGCGCCTTCTCTGCGACCAGCGCGTGCAGGTCGCCTTCGATCGCGTCGCGCATCCGGGGGGCACCCTGCAGGATCTCGTTGGCGAAAAGCCGGCTTTCACGCGGATAGTCCCGCGCCAGATCAAGCTTGCGGCGGACATAGCCCAGGATTTCGCGCCGGGGGTCCCCCTCGGGGTCCATGGCGCGCAACGGGTCAAGCCAGGTGTCCAGAAGCCCGGTCAAGAGGACCCGGTGAATCGCCTCTTTCGACGGGAAGTAATACAGCAGATTGGGCTTCGACAGGCCCGCCACCTCGGCGATCTGATCCAGCGTCGCGCCCCGGAAACCGTGCAGCGAAAACACCTCAAGTGCGGCATCAAGGATCAGCTCGCGGTTCTTCTGCTGGATGCGCGAACGGGGCTGGGCGGCAGGCGGCATGAACGACCTTCGGCAGTGGAACCCCTTGGATAGCGCGGTGGCAAGGCTGAGGTCAAACCCTGCGCCGTCGGACGCCGGCGCGGCCTAGCCGCTGATCAGCGCCCTGATCCCGCGCACGACCAGCTTGTGATCCTCGACCTGCGGCAGGCCGGACACCGTTGCGACCGCCACGACGCCGATGCCTAGCACCCGGATCGGCACCGCACCGCCATGGTCGGCGTGGTCGGCAAGGTTCAGTCCGTGCTTTTCCAGGCTCTCGCCCTTTGCGGCATTGGTCCGCCCGACCAGAAGCGAGGGCAGCTGAAACATCAGCGCCGTGTTCGACTTGCGCCGGGCCCAGAGGTCGTTCAGGGGTGCCGACCCCGGACAGGCGGCGTGAAACAGGGTCCGGTCGGCGGTACGGATGTCGATCACCACCGGCAGCCGGTCGGCAAGCGCCATGTCCGTCAGGATGCGTCCAAGCCGCAGCGCCTCGGCTTCGTCGAACCGGGGCAGGGCGAGGGTCGCAAGTTCCGCCTCGATCTCGGCACTGTCCATATCGACCCCTTTCAGATTGCCCCGATGCCGCGCAGCACCATGTCCTTGACGCCGGCCTTCGCCTCGCGCCACTGCCGGTCGGCCAGCGGCTTGCCGTCGTTCAACGTCTGGATCTGGTGCCCGAAATCCGCGTAGTGCTGCGTCGTGGCCCAGAGCATGTACAAAAGATGCCGCGGGTTCACCGGGCGCATCTTGCCCTCGTCGATCCAGCGCTGGATTACCGCGATCCGGCCATCGGTCCAGTCGCGCAGCGTGGTTTCCAGATAGTCCTGGATCACCGGAGCGCCGTGCATCACCTCGGAGGCCCAGACTTTCGAGCCATGCGGATGGGTGCGGCTGATGTCCATCTTGGCGTCGACATAGGCCCCGATGCCTTCCACCGGACCGGGGGCATTGTCGAAACAGGCCGCCGCCTCAAGCCAGATCTCGAAAATCTGCTGCACGACCTTGCGGTACAGGTCTTCCTTCGTGGCGAAGTAATAATGCAGGTTCGCCTTCGGCAGCCCCGCCATGTCGGCGATCAGTTGCATGGTGGCTCCGCCGAACCCGGCCTCGGCAAAGACCTTCTCGGCGGCTTCGAGGATGGCGCGTTCGTTCTCGCGCCGGATATCGGTGCGCCTGCTGGTCTTCAGGCTTGAAATCTGGGCGTCGCCGCTCATCGGTCCCCGGATTTTTATTGACCGTCTGGTCAGGTTGTGCTGCGCTTCACTTTGACCATACGGTCAGGAAACGAGTCGCGGCAAGGGGCAGGATGGTCTCGGCCCGCGACGGGGAGCGCAAGATGCCGGCAACCGGGGACAACCTGCGGATCAATTCGGAGCGCCTGTGGCAGTCCCTTGAGGACATGGCGCAGATCGGGCCGGGCATTGCGGGTGGCAACAATAGGCAGACCCTGACCGACGCGGATTCCGAAGGCCGCCACCTTTTCGCGGGCTGGTGCAAGGCCGCCGGAATGACCATGGGCGTTGACAGCATGGGCAACATGTTCGCGACAAGGGGAGGGACGGACCCTGACGCGCTGCCGGTCTACATGGGATCGCATCTCGACACCCAGCCGACCGGGGGGCGCTATGATGGCGTTCTGGGCGTGCTGGGCGCGCTGGAGGTGGTGCGGACGCTGAACGACATGGGCGTCAGGACGAAGCACCCGATCGTGGTAACCAACTGGACCAACGAGGAAGGCGCGCGCTTTGCGCCTGCGATGCTGGCCTCGGGGGTCTTCGCGGGCATCCATACCGAGGCGTATGCCAAGTCGCGCCGCGACCTTGACGGCAAGGTCTTTGGCGAGGAACTGGCACGGATCGGCTGGGTCGGGGATGAAAAGGTCGGCGCGCGCAAGATGCATGCGATGCTGGAACTGCACATCGAGCAGGGGCCGATCCTGGAGGCGGAGGGCAAGTCCATCGGCGTCGTGACCCATGGCCAGGGCCTCTGGTGGCTGGAGATCACACTGACCGGCAAGGACGCCCATACCGGATCGACGCCGATGAACATGCGGGTGAATGCGGGCCTTGGGATGGCGCGGATCACCGAGCGCGTCCACCAGATCGCGATGAGCCACCAGCCGAACGCCGTGGGGGCCGTGGGGCAGGTGAAGGTCTTCCCGAACTCGCGCAACGTGATCCCTGGAAAGGTGGTGTTCACGGTGGATATCCGCTCGCCCGAACAGGCCAAGCTGGACGCGATGAAGGGGGAGGTTCTGCGGGCCGCCCATGCGGTGGCGAAGGAGTTGGGGCTTGGCTGCGAGATCGAGGATGTGGGCCACTTCGACCCCGTCACCTTCGACCCCGGCCTTGTGAAGATCGTCCGCCAAGCGGCGGAAAAGCTGGGCTATTCCCACATGGACATCGTCTCGGGCGCCGGCCACGACGCCTGCTGGATCAACCGCGTCGCCCCTACGGTGATGGTGATGTGCCCCTGCGTGGACGGGCTTTCGCACAACGAGGCCGAGATGATCAGCCCGGAGTGGGCGGCGGCGGGGACGGATGTGCTCCTCCACGCGGTGCTTGAGGTGGCGGGGGTGGCGGGGTGATGTGCAAAGGTCGCACACAATGATGGTTTCGGCGCTCACGACATCAGGAAGCTTCTTGGCCTTCCCGGTCGCACTCGCAATGGTTGGCTGGCCGGATATGGCTCTTGTTTGGGTGCTCATGATGCTGCAGCCACTCTACTCTCTTCTGGTTGTCGTCTCCTTGGTTCTCCTCTTCATCGCTGGATTGGTTCGGCTGAAGCCATGGAGCTTTGTTTCTTTCGGCTTGCTGCCAGCTTGCGTGTTTCTGTTCTTGGGCATCCTGACTGCGCCTGCTTCCATGGATGTTGATCAGTCTCTTGTGGCGAAGGCTGCTTTGGTGGCGGTCAGCACGTTTATCCCATTCGCCGTTGTTCAGTTCCTGCTCGCCCTTGTCGTTTCGCCGCAAGCGCCATCTTATGAGGAGCCAAAGTGACCACCATCATCAAGAACGGCACTGTCGTCACCGCCGACCTCACCACCAAGGCCGATGTGCGGGTGGAGAACGGGGTGATCACCGAGATCGGGCAGGGGCTCAAAGGCGGCACCGAACTCGACGCGACCGGCTGCTATGTGATGCCCGGCGGGATTGATCCGCATACGCATCTGGAGATGCCCTTCATGGGCACCTACTCGGCGGATGACTTTGAAAGCGGGACGCGGGCGGCGCTGAGTGGCGGGACCACGATGGTCGTCGACTTCATCCTGCCGGGCCAGGGCCAGGACCTGATGGATGCGGCCAAGATGTGGTCGAACAAGTCTACTCGGGCCACCTGCGATTATTCCTATCACATGGCCGTCACCTGGTGGGGTGAGAAGG
>JBIJDO010000333.1:0-3748 GCA_044344105.1 Tabrizicola sp. | reverse complement strand
CCTATACTGCCGGCGTTGCGATGCATTCCGGCGTGGTCGTGGAAAAGACCGGCGAGAACTTCGACGAAATCAGGGACCAACTTGAAGCGCTGCGCCGCCGGGTTGCCGACTTGGAGACGCGCATATGACAAACCTCAAGAAGATCAACATCGACGGGACCCTCGTCGAGGTCGATGGCGCGATGACCATCATCCAGGCGGCGGAAGTCGCCGGGGTGGAAATCCCGCGCTTCTGCTACCACGAACGCCTGACCATCGCGGGCAACTGCCGTATGTGTCTGGTCGAGGTGGTCGGTGGCCCGCCGAAACCGGCGGCAAGCTGTGCGATGCAGGTACGCGACCTGCGGCCCGGCCCGAATGGCGAGGCCCCGGTCGTCAAGACCACCTCGCCCATGGTCAAGAAGGCGCGGGAAGGGGTGATGGAGTTCCTGCTGATCAACCACCCGCTCGATTGCCCGATCTGCGACCAGGGCGGGGAATGCGACCTGCAGGATCAGGCAATGGCCTACGGCGTGGATTTCTCGCGGTATCGGGAACCCAAGCGGGCGTCGGAGGACCTGAACCTCGGTCCGCTGGTCGAGACCAAGATGACGCGCTGCATTTCCTGCACCCGCTGCGTGCGCTTCACCACCGAGGTTGCCGGGATCACCCAGATGGGCCAGACCGGGCGGGGCGAAGACAGCGAGATCACCAGCTATCTGAACGCCACGCTGGACAGTAACCTGCAGGGCAACATCATCGACCTTTGCCCGGTGGGGGCGCTGACCTCGAAACCTTACGCCTTCACGGCGCGGCCCTGGGAGCTGACCAAGACCGAAAGCATCGACGTGATGGATGCGCTGGGGTCGTCGATCCGCATCGATACCAAGGGCCGCGAAGTGATGCGCTTCCTGCCGCGCAACCATGACGGCGTGAATGAGGAGTGGATTTCCGACAAGACCCGGTTCGTCTGGGACGGTCTGCGCCGTCAGCGGCTGGACGTGCCTTACGTGCGGGAGAACGGGCGGTTGCGGAAGGCGTCGTGGGGCGAGGCGCTCGCCAAAGCTGCGGCGGCGATGAAGGGGAAGAAGGTCGCGGGTCTGGTCGGTGATCTGGCCCCGGTCGAGGCGGCCTATTCGCTGAAGACGCTGGTGGAGGCGTTGGGTGGCAAGGTCGAATGCCGCACCGATGGGGCGAAGCTGCCCATCGGCAACCGCTCGGCCTATGTCGGCACCGCGCGTATCGAGGACATCGACACAGCGAAGGTGATCCTTCTCGTCGGGACCAACCCGCGCGTCGAGGCTCCAGTCCTCAATGCCCGCCTCCGCAAGGCCTGGGCGAGTGGCGCGATGATCGGGCTTATCGGCGAAAAGGTCGACCTGACCTATGATTACAAGCACATGGGCACCGACCGGGCGGCACTCGTCGATCTGGTGGGCCGGGTGACGGAAAAGCCGGACACCCTGGTCATCATCGGCCAGGGTGCGGTCAACGAGGCGGATGGCGAGGCGGTGCTGAGCCAGGCGATGGCTTACACGACGGGAGCGGGCGCGAAGTTCATGGTCCTGCACACGGCGGCGGGCCGGGTCGGCGCGATGGATGTGGGTGCTGTGACAGAAGGCGGTCTGTCGGCGGCGACGAACGGCGCAGAGGTGATCTACAATCTTGGTGCCGACGAGGTCGAGATCAGCCGCGACGGGGCCAATGCGCCCTTCGTCATCTATCAGGGATCGCACGGCGACCGGGGCGCGAACCGGGCCGACATCATCCTGCCGGGCGCGGCCTACACCGAAGAGAACGGGCTTTTCGTCAACACCGAGGGGCGCCCGCAACTGGCCTTCCGCGCCGGCTTCGCGCCGGGCGAGGCGAAGGAGAACTGGGCGATCCTGCGGGCCTTGTCGGCCGAGGTCGGTGCGCAACTTCCATGGGATTCGCTGGCCGGTCTGCGGTCAGCCCTCGTCAAGACGCATCCGCATCTGGGGCGCATCGACGAGGTGCCGGTGAATGTGTGGCAACCGCTGGAGGTGAAGCTTCCGGCCAAGGCCACCTTCCGCAATGCGATCAAGGATTTCTACCTGACGAACCCGATTGCGCGGGCGTCCTCGGTGATGGCCGAGCTTTCTTCCTTGGCCAAGGCCCGCGCGGTGTCCCCGATTGCGGCAGAATAGCATGGCGCGGCGTCTTGCCTTGCTTGGCACGCTTGGCTCCGCGACGGCGGCGCTTGGGGCTTGCGCGCCTGCCGGAGAGGTGCCAGAGGAGCGCGGGCAACAGGCGGTCTATCAGGGGGTCTCGACGATCCTGCTCGACAAGGACCTGGTCAGCTTCAGCGTCGCGATGCAGGGCGCGAAGGACCGGGGGCAAGTCGAGGCCTATGGCCGCTGTGCCGCCGCGCAATATGCGCTGGATCAAGGGTTTGGCTTCGCGCGGCAAGTGCGGACCATCGTGACGAAGAAGGGGCGGACGTGGTACGGGGATGCGGTCTACCTCGTCTCTGGTGCCTTGCCCGAGGGCCTGCGCACCGTGGACGCGGAAGTGACGGCTGCGGAATGCGTCGAGCTGGGCATACCGACCGGGTAAGGCTGGCGGTTTGAAGTGAGGGACTGACATGGACGGGTTTCTTGCCACGGGGTTCGGGACGGCGGTGCTGATCGCGGCACAGTCGCTGCTGATCGTGGCTTTCGTGATGATCAGCCTTCTGTTCCTCGTCTACGGCGACCGGAAGATCTGGGCGGCGGTGCAGATGCGGCGCGGGCCGAACGTGGTCGGGCCGTTCGGCCTGCTGCAATCGGTGGCCGACGCGCTGAAGTATGTCGTCAAGGAAATCGTCGTCCCGGCGGGCGTGGACCGTCCGGTGTTCTTTCTGGCACCCATGCTGTCCTTTGTCCTTGCGATCCTCGCCTGGGCGGTGATCCCCTTCGATGACGGCTGGGTGCTGGCCAACATCAACGTGGCGATCCTGTTCGTCTTCGCGGTGTCGTCGCTTGAAGTCTACGGCGTGATCATGGGCGGCTGGGCATCGAACTCGAAATACGCCTTCCTCGGGTCCTTGCGATCGGCGGCGCAGATGATCTCATACGAGGTCTCCTTGGGCCTGATCATCATCGGGGTGATCCTGTCGACCGGTGCGATGAACTTCGGGGCAATCGTGGCCGCGCAGGACGGGGACTGGGGCCTTTTCAACTGGTACTGGCTGCCGCATTTCCCGATGGTGTTCCTGTTCTTCATCTCGGCGCTGGCCGAAACGAACCGTCCGCCCTTCGATCTGCCCGAGGCCGAAAGCGAGTTGGTGGCGGGCTTCATGGTGGAATACTCCTCGACCCCTTACCTCCTCTTCATGGCCGGCGAATACATCGCGATCTTCCTGATGTGCGCCCTCATCAGCCTCCTCTTCTTCGGCGGCTGGCTGTCGCCGATCCCCGGCCTCGCGGACGGCTGGTGGTGGATGGTCGGCAAGATGTGGTTTTTCTTCTTCATGTTCGCCATGGTGAAGGCCATCGTCCCCCGCTACCGCTATGACCAGCTGATGCGGATCGGCTGGAAGGTCTTCCTGCCGATGTCGCTGGCCTGGGTCGTGATCGTGGCGTTCCTCGCGAAATTCGAAGTGCTCGGCGGCTTCTGGGCCCGCTGGGCGATGGGGGGGTGACCAATGGGCATTTCCGCCGGCGTTTTCCAGAAGATGCTTGACGTCTCCAGGGCCCGTCCGCTGTTCGGTCCAGGAGCGACGCTTGGCCGTCAACGGGTGAACCGCCCCGGCGAGATCGAACGCATCC
>JBIJDO010000249.1:0-4889 GCA_044344105.1 Tabrizicola sp. | reverse complement strand
CCGCGCAAAGCTTGCGGCCAATGGTATGAATGTGTCGCGTGCCGACATCGTCGGCAAGGACCGCTATGCCGAAGGGCTGTTTCAACTTCTGGGGCTTGGCGCGATGCAGGTTGTCGATCTGTCCGACTACGAAGGTGCCGATGTCATCCTTGATCTGAGCAATCCCTTGCCTCAGACCCGCGCCGCCATGTTTGGCTTCATTTACGACGGCGGAACGACGGAGCATATCTTCGATACGGTCTGCGCCTTTCGCAACATCGACCTGATGCTCAAGCCCGGCGGCACCTTTGTCTCTTGCGTGCCGATGAACGGCTGGCCGGGACACGGGTTCTACCAGATGCAGCCCGCGCTGGTCTATTCGTTCTGGCAGGATGCGCTTGGGTATACGGTCGACTCCTGCACGGCAGTTGCGGCGAATGACCCGGTGCATTCGGATGGCATCGCGCTGAAGGACGGGCACCGACGGTCCTGGGTCCTGCCCAGAGCGATGGCGGATCAGAAGGTGAACCTGTGCTATGTTGTCACCAAGCCGTCGGACACGCTGGTCCGTCAGGACGAGGTGGCGGTGCATCAGGGCTTCTACAAGGATGTCTGGCGCACGCGGGGCGCAAAAACCCCCGAGGCCGGATCGCAACAGGAAGGCGCGGAGCAACTCGCATGAGCAACATCGACTGGAACCGCGCCACGATGTATTTCCTCTTGATGGACTTCATCAAGGGCTTCGGCCTGGGGATGAAGTACTTCTTCGCGCCGAAATCGACGCTGAACTACCCGCATGAGAAAGGGCCGCTTTCCCCCCGCTTCCGGGGCGAACATGCGCTCCGCCGCTATCCCAACGGCGAGGAGCGCTGCATCGCCTGCAAACTTTGTGAAGCGGTCTGCCCGGCGCAGGCCATCACCATCGACGCGGAGCCTCGGGAAGACGGGTCAAGGCGCACCACGCGCTATGACATCGACATGACCAAATGCATCTACTGCGGCTTCTGCCAGGAGGCCTGCCCGGTCGATGCCATCGTCGAAGGCCCGAACTTCGAATTCTCGACCGAGACCCGGGAAGAGCTGTTCTACACCAAGGAGAAACTCCTTGCGAACGGCGACCGCTGGGAATCCGAGATCGCCCGCAACCTTGAAATCGACGCGCCCTACAGATGACCGACGATTTCGCCAAGATGTTCGCCGCGATGATGGAGCAGGGCCAGAAGATGGCCAGCGCCTTCATGCCGGGCATGGAAAACGTCGACGCGAAGGCTTTCGAGAAGTTCTTTCCGGCGATGCCGAAGGAACTGCTGGAGATGTGGTTCGGCAAGACCTTCAACCCCGAAGGCCTGGACGCAAGGACCCGCTTCCTTGTCACAATCGCCGCGCTGACCGTGCTGGGGCCGGTGGGTGAGCCGCAACTGCGGGTGACGATCAGGAACAGCCTTGCCGCCGGGGCCACCAAGCGCGAGGTCGCGGAAGTGATCTGGCAGATGTCGATGTTCGGCGGCGTCCCCGCCATGCAGAAGGCGCTTGAGGTTGCTCAGGCCGTCTTCACTGAGATGCCAGAGGAGAAAGACGCATGACCGTCTTCAGTTTCGCCTTCTACCTCTTCGCCGTGATCACGGTGCTGGCCGGCCTGATGGTCACCCTGTCGCGCAACCCGGTGCATTCGGTGCTGTGGCTGATCCTTGCGTTCCTGTCGACCTCCGGCCTTTTCGTGCTGCTGGGGGCCGAGTTCGTGGCGATGCTGCTGGTGATCGTCTATGTCGGCGCCGTGGCGGTGCTGTTCCTGTTCGTGGTGATGATGCTCGACATCGACTTCGCCGCGCTGAAAGGCGAGATGGCGCGGGCCATGCCCCTGGGCCTGCTGATCGGCGTGGTCCTGCTGATGCAGGTCGCCATCGGCGTTGGTGTCTGGACCGTGGCGGATGGGGCCGAGGGGCTGCGGCAGGCGGTCGCTCCGACCGAGATCGAGAACACCCGGGCGCTGGGGATGCTGCTCTATGACAAGTATTTCCTCCTGTTCCAGCTCGCGGGCCTGATCCTCTTGGTCGCGATGATCGGGGCGATCCTTTTGACCCTGCGCCACCGGAAGGACATCAAGCGGCAGAACGTGCTGCAGCAGATGTGGCGCGATCCGGCCAAGGCGATGGAGCTGAAGGACGTGAAACCGGGGCAGGGGCTGTAGGTCGGGGTTCCCCCCGACTTTTGAAAGACCGTCGGGGTGAACCCCGACCTACGAAAACCGGCCAATCGGCCACGAGGGACCAGACGATGATCGGACTTGAACATTACCTGACGGTGGCGGCGGCGCTGTTCGTCATCGGGATCTTCGGGATCTTCCTGAACCGGAAGAACGTGATCGTCATCCTGATGTCGATCGAACTGATGCTTCTGGCCGTGAACATCAACCTTGTCGCCTTCTCCAGCTACTCGGGCGATCTGGTGGGGCGGGTCTTCACCATGTTCGTCCTGACCGTGGCCGCCGCCGAGGCCGCCATCGGTCTTGCGATCCTCGTCGTCTTCTTCCGCAACCGCGGGACTATCGAGGTGGAAGACGTCAACGTGATGAAGGGCTGACGCAGCATGGAAACGATCATCCTCTTCGCTCCGCTGATCGGGGCCCTGATCTGCGGTTTCGGCTGGCGTCTGATCGGCGAGAAGGCCGGGCAGGTCATCGCGACCGCGCTCCTGTTCCTGGGCGCGGCGCTGTCGTGGTACATCTTCCTGACCTTCGACGGCGAGACGCAGCAGATCGTGCTGATGCGCTGGATCGAAAGCGGCACGCTGGGCAGCGAATGGGCGATCCGGCTGGACCGGCTGACCGCGATCATGCTGGTGGTGGTGAACACGGTCTCGGCGCTCGTCCACCTCTATTCCGTCGGCTACATGGCGCATGACGAGAACTGGCGCGAGGGCGAGCATTACAAGGCCCGTTTCTTCGCCTACCTGTCGTTCTTCACCTTCGCGATGCTGATGCTGGTGACCAGCGACAACCTGGTGCAGATGTTCTTCGGCTGGGAAGGGGTGGGGGTCGCCTCCTATCTGCTGATCGGGTTCTACTACCGCAAACCGAGCGCCAATGCCGCCGCGATCAAGGCCTTTGTGGTCAACCGGGTCGGCGACTTCGGCTTCGCGCTGGGGATCTTCGCGCTCTACTACCTGACCGACAGCATCCGCTTCGACGATGTCTTTGCGGCGGCTCCCGCCTTGGCCGAGACCAACCTCAGCTTCCTCTGGGCGGACTGGAATGCGGCGAACCTGATCGGCGTCCTTCTGTTCATCGGCGCGATGGGGAAATCGGCGCAGCTGATCCTGCACACCTGGCTGCCGGACGCGATGGAGGGCCCGACGCCGGTGTCCGCACTGATCCATGCCGCGACAATGGTGACGGCGGGGGTGTTCCTGGTGGTGCGGATGTCGCCGCTTTACGAATATGCGCCGCAGGCGACGGCCTTCATCACCGTTCTGGGGGCCGCCACGGCGTTCTTCGCCGCAAGCGTGGCTCTGGTGCAGACCGACATCAAGCGGGTGATCGCCTATTCCACCTGTTCGCACCTGGGTTTCATGTTCGTGGCGGCCGGGGTCGGGGCCTATCCGGTGGCGATGTTCCACCTGTTCACGCACGCCTTCTTCAAGGCGATGCTGTTCCTTGGCGCGGGCTCGGTGATCACCGCCACGCACCACGAGCAGGATATGCGCAATTACGGCGGCTTGCGGAAGAAGATCCCGCTCACCTTCTGGGCGATGCTGATCGGCACGCTTGCCATCACCGGGGTCGGCATTCCCCTGACGCAGATCGGCTTTGCCGGCTTTCTGTCGAAGGATGCGGTGATCGAAAGCGCCTGGGTCGGGTCGGGGTTCGCCTTCTGGGTTCTGCTCGCCTCGGCCTCGATGACCAGCTTCTATTCCTGGCGGCTGATGTTCCTGACCTTCTTCCGGACCAGCCGGGCGCATCGAAACGGTCACGGTCACGACGACCACCACGGCGCGGTGCATGACGCGCATGGGTCGGACGACCATGCCCATGAGCCGCAGGAAAGCCCGATGACCATGCTGATCCCGCTGGCCGTGCTGGCGCTGGGGGCGGTGTTCTCGGGGATGATCTGGTACAAGGTGTTCTTCGGCGACGAGGAAAAGATGCGAAGCTGGTTCGGCATGGAGACGGAGACCGTGGCCGAAGAAGGCCCGGCGTCGACGGAAACAGCCGAGGCGCCCGCCGGGGAGGCATCGGCCGTCGCTTCCGCAGAAGCGCCCGCCGAAGCCGCCCCGGCCGAGGGCGTTGCCGTGACTGCCGAGGGCGAGGGGGCAGAGCCTGTCCCGGCCGAAGCCGCCCCAGCCGAGCCTGATGCGGCCATGGCGGTCGGCGTGGCCCCGAAGGGCGCGGTCCTGATCCTGCCCTTCGGACCGGAAGAACAGGCCGCCGTAAGCGCGCGCCTGGGCTATGACGAGGCTGCAGGCGGCCATCCGCCCGGCAACATCATCGCGGCCGCCCATGCCGTGCCGAAATGGGTCAAGGTCTCGCCCTTCTTCACGATGCTGATCGGCTTCAGCCTCGCCTGGCTGTTCTACATCCGGGATCCAAGCCTGCCGCGCCGTCTCGCCCAGCAGCAGCGTCCTCTCTACCTGTTCCTTCTGAACAAGTGGTACTTCGACGAGATCTATGACGTGATTTTCGTTCGCCCGGCCAAGTGGCTTGGGGGGTTCCTGTGGAGACGCGGCGACGGCAATGTCATCGATGGATCACTGAACGGCGTGGCGCTGGGGATCATCCCCTTCTTCACCCGCCTCGCAGGCCGCGTGCAGTCCGGCTACCTGTTTCACTACGCCTTCGCGATGGTGCTGGGGATCGTTGCCCTTGTCACCTGGATGACGCTCTTCGGCGGCGCGCAGTAAGGGGTGGCACAAAT
>JBIJDO010000095.1:0-8650 GCA_044344105.1 Tabrizicola sp. | reverse complement strand
GGTTCTCCCCGGTCATGGCGGTCGCCCACTGGCAGGGGGCGCCCGAAAGCAATCCTCGCACCCCGGCAGGGGCGGCTTCAAGGCCGGGGCGCGCAGGTCTACTGGCTTGCGTCCGACAGCCGTGCAACGGTTTCCTCGCGACCGATGACTAGCATCATGTCGTAAACCGAAGGTGTAACAGTCCGGCCTGCAATTGCCGCCCTGATTGGGGCTGCCAGCTTGCCGAACCCGATGCCGTGGTCCGCGGCAACCTGGGTCAGGATCGGCTCCAGCGCCGCTTTTGTCCAGTGTGCATTTTGCAGTTGCGGCGTCAACGATTTCAGGATGCCCCGGGATACCGCATCCAGGTCTGCGGCCGCTTTTTCATCCGGAACGACGGGGCGGGAATTCAGCAGGAATGCCGCCTTTTCCATGAGTTCCGGGAATGTCTTCGCAGATGACTTCAGGAACGGAAGCGCCTGCTGCATCCGGCGCTTCTGGACTTCGGTCAGCGCCTCGCGACCGGCCGCCTGCAGAAAGGCCTCCAGTTCATGCAGCAGTGCGGCATCCTCGGCCATCGCCATGTGATGCCCGCAGGTGTTCTCCAGCTTCCGGAAATCCAGCCGCGCCGGAGCGCGCCCGATGCCCGATAGGTCGAACATCCGCATCGCCTCTTCCGACGTGAAGATCTCGGCATCGCCATGCGCCCAGCCGAGCCGCGTGAGGTAGTTGCGCATCCCCGCCGCCGGGTAGCCCATCGCCTGATACTCCTCGACCCCGGTGGCACCGTGGCGTTTCGACAGCTTCCTGCCGTCCGGCCCGTGGATCAGCGGGATATGCGCCCAGACGGGGATGTCCCAGCCCATCGCATCATAGACCATCTGCTGGCGCGCGGCGTTCATCAGATGGTCGTCGCCGCGGATCACATGCGTGACCCCCATGTCATGGTCATCGACCACCACGGCCAGCATGTAGACCGGCGTGCCGTCGGATCGAAGCACGATCATGTCGTCCAGCGTTTCGTTCCGGATCACCACGCGGCCCTGGACCTGATCCGCGATCACCGTCTCGCCGCTGCGGGGGGCCTTCATGCGGATGGCGTAAGGCGCGCCATCGGGATGGGTCGCGGGACCCGCATCGCGCCAGGGCGACAGGAACACCGGATAGCGCCCCGCCGCTTCCTCCGCTGCACGGAAGGCGGCGATTTCCTCCTGCGTCGAGAAGCACTTGTATGCGGTTCCTCGCGCAAGCATCTGATGCGCCACCTCGGCATGACGGTCGCGGCGTGCGAACTGGCTGACTTCCTCGCCATCCCAGTCAAGGCCCAGCCAGGTCAGGCCGCGCAGGATCGCCGCCGTCGCCTCGGGCGTCGAGCGTTCGCGGTCGGTATCCTCGATCCGCAGAAGGAACCTGCCACCACGCCCCCGCGCGTAAAGCCAGTTGAAGAGCGCCGTCCGCCCCCCGCCGATGTGCAGAAAGCCCGTCGGCGAGGGCGCGAAGCGGGTGACGACGGGGCGGCTTTCGGGCAGGGCAGACATCGGACGTTAACCTTTCGGAAACCATGCGCGGCATAGCATCCCGGCGGGTTTAGGCAATCGCGGAGTGGGAGACAAGGTGGCGCCCGGTCTGACAATCTTGCGGGCGATCCTCTGGCCGCTGCGGGCGCTCAACGCGGCAGAGGCGAACCTCTTTCCCTGGATCGCGGTCCTGATCGGCTGCGGGATCGGGGTCTGGTTCTCGGTCGCGGCAGAGCCAGGCCCCGGCAGCTATGCCCTGGCCACGCTTGTTCTGGGTGCGGCGATGACGGCGGCATGGCGCGGGCCGGACCTCGCGCGCCCGCTGGCGCTTGCGGCGGCGGCGCTTGCCGTGGGCTGGCTGGCCGCCGGGATCCGGGCACACAGCGTCGCGGCCCCGATGCTCGATTTCCGCTACTACGGCCCGGTCGAGGGGCGCATCGTCGGCATCGACCGCTCGCAGTCCGACGCCTTGCGCCTGACGCTTGACCGGGTTGTCCTGCGTGAGGTTGCGCCGGACCGGACACCGCTGCGGGTCCGGGTGTCGCTGCAGGGCGATCCGGCCTGGCTCGAACCCGCACCGGGTCAGATCGTGATCCTGACCGCCTCGCTTGCCGCCCCGGAAGGCCCGGTCGAACCGGGGGCCTTCGACTTCCGTCGCATGGCGTTCTTCGACCAACTGGGGGCCGTGGGGTACACGCGAACGCCGGTCCTTCTGCTTGAGGCACCGGAGCCCGGCGCCGTCCCCATCGACCGGCTGCGCAGCTACCTGACCAAGGGGATGCTGGCGCATATGGACGGGCAGGCCGGGGCCTTTGCGGCGGGCGCGATGACCGGCGACCGGTCCGCCATCACCGAGGACACCGTCCAGGCGCTGCGTGACAGCTCGCTCGCCCATCTTCTGGCGATCTCGGGGATGAACATGGCCTTCCTCACCGCCTTCGTCTTCGCGCTGTTCCGCTACGGGCTGGCGCTGGTGCCCTACGTGGCGCTGCGGGTGAACACCAAGAAGCTGGCCGCCGTCGTCAGTCTGGGCGTGGCGTTCTTCTACCTTCTCCTCTCCGGTGCGAATGTCGCGACCGAGCGCGCCTTCATCATGATCGCGGTCTTTCTCGGGGCCGTGCTCCTGGACCGGCGCGCGCTGACCCTGCGGTCGGTCGCGGTGGCCGCGATGATCCTTCTGGTCGCCCGCCCGGAAAGCCTGATGGAGCCGGGGTTCCAGATGTCCTTCGCCGCCACCATCGCGCTGATCACGGGCTTTGCCGCCCTCGACGGCAGCATCTACCGCGAAAGGCTACCGCGCTGGCTGATGCCGGTCTTCACGCTCGTGCTGTCGTCGGTGATCGGCGGCCTGTCGACCGCTCCTTACGCGGCGGCGCATTTCAACCGGTTCACCGACTACGGGCTGATCGCCAACCTTCTGACAGTCCCGGTGATGGGCGCGGTGATCATGCCCGCAGGTGCCGTGGCGGCTCTCCTCGCCCCCATCGGGCTGGCCGGGCTGCCGCTCTGGGTGATGGAGCAGGGTGCGCGCTGGATCCTCTTCGTCGCGCATTGGATCGCGGGGCTGGAGGGGTCGGTGACCGCCATTCCGGCACCGGGGCCTTGGGTCCTGCCGCTCTTCACCCTGGGCGCGCTGTGGCTGATCCTCTGGCGGGGCCGGGTGCAGGGTCTTGGCGTGCTGCCGGCTCTTCTTGCGCTGGCCCTCTGGGTCGGGTCCGAACGGCCCGCGCTGCTGATCTCGGGCGACGGCAAGCTTCTGGGCCTTGCCGGTCCCGAAGGCCGGGCGCTTTCGGCGTCAAGGGGCGGGGGCTTCGCGGCGGAAAACTGGCTACAGAACGATGGCGACCTGACCGCGCAACCCGCCGCCGCCGATCGGCCCGGCTTTGACGGTCCGAAAGGCGAGAGATGGTTCGACCTGGCCGGTCTTCGCGGCGTGGCGCTGTCGGGCAAGGCGGCAGAAGGAAAGCTCGGCGCCGCCTGTGCCACGGCCGACCTCGTCATCCTGTCGGAACCGGTCGCGACACCGCCGTCCGACTGCGCCCTGATCGATGCCGCGATGCTGGCGAAGACCGGTCCGCTGGCGATCCGGGATACGGCGGACGGCCTGACAATCGATCGCACCAAAACCGCCACCCGTCTCTGGTCGCCGCCCTTCCGCAAGGTCGATCTGCCGGACCTGAAGGACCCGGCACTGACGCTGGCCGAACGGTGATCGGCGGTCAGTAGCTGCGGATCAGCCCGACCAGGCGACCCTGCACCTTGACCAGATGGTCGGGAAACACCCGCGTTTCATAGGCCGGGTTCGCCGCCTCCAGCGCGATCATGCTGCCCCGGCGGCGATAGCGCTTCAGCGTCGCTTCGTGATCCTCGACCAGCGCCACGACGATGTCGCCGTTCTCGGCGGTCGACTGTTCGCGGATCACCACGATGTCGCCGTCGTTGATCCCGGCCTCGATCATGCTGTCGCCCTTGACCTCAAGCGCGTAGTGCTGGCCGTTCCCCGAGAGCATCGACCCCGGCACCGCGACATGGTGCGACACTTCCGAGATCGCCTCGATCGGCACACCGGCCGCGATCCTTCCCATGACCGGCAGTTCCAGCGCATGCACGTTCGACACCGGCATCGCACCGCGTGGCGGATCGACCCGGTCGCCCGCAATCACCTTCGGGCTGAAGCCGGGCCGTTCCATCGCTTCGGGCAGCTTGATGATCTCCAGCGCCCGCGCCCGGTGAGCCAGGCGTCGGATGAATCCGCGTTCCTCCAGCGCGGTGATCAGCCGGTGGATGCCCGACTTCGACCGCAGGTCCAGCGCATCCTTCATCTCGTCGAACGAGGGCGGCACCCCGTCGCGGTCCATCCGGGTCTTGATGAAGTCGAGAAGTTCCAACTGCTTGCGCGTCAGCATGCGAGGGCCCCCACACCATGTGTTAACACAATGTTCTGCCCGCGTTCCCGGTTTGTGTCAAGCCCGTATCGACAGCGCCTCAGATCGGAAGATAGTCGACCGTGGTGCCCTTGCCACGCGGGCCATCCGCCACCGGGCGGATCAGAAGGGCGTCGGCCTGCCCGAGGATCGACAGCAGCGCCGAATCCTGCCGGTCGAACGGGGCAATCTCCGGCACACCGTCGCCCAGGGTCAGGCGCGCCCGCATGTAATGCGCCCGCGGCCCGTTCGCCGGCAGATCGACCGTCAGCCTGGCCTGCAGCGGTTTCGGCGCCGGGACAGGGTCGCCCAGCATGGCCCGCACCATCGGCAAAAGGAACAGATGCCCGCAGACGATGGCCGACACCGGATTGCCCGGCAGCCCCAGCATCGGTGTGCCCTGCAACCTTCCCGCCATCAGCGGCTTGCCGGGGCGCATGGCGATCTTCCAGAACGCGGCCTCGAACCCGGCGGCCCGGCCCACCAGATCGTGGTCGCCGACCGAGGCCCCGCCGATGGTGACGATCAGGTCGGCCCCTTCGGCCAGCCCCAGCACCGTGGCCAGTTCCGCCTCGGTGTCGCGCGCGATGGGCAGAAGGCGCGCCTCGCCGCCGGTCGCCTCGACCAGGGCCTTCAGCGCAAAGCCGTTCGACGCGATGATCTGGTCCGGGGCCGGGGCCTCGCCGGGCATCACCAGTTCGTCCCCGGTGGCGATCAGCGCGACCACCGGCTTGCGGGTGACGCTGACCCGGGGGATGTTCATCGCGGCCAGAAGCGCCAGGTCGTTGGGGCGCAGACGCCGGGGCGAAAGGCTGTCCCCGGCACGAAAATCCTGGCCCATGGGGCGGATGTGGCGGGCCGTATCCGCACCTTCGCGCAGGATGATCCGGTCGCCCACCCGCACCACATCCTCCTGGAGGATCACCCGCGTCGCGCCCGCGGGCACCGGTGCCCCGGTGAAGATGCGCACCGTCTGACCCGGTCCGACCGCACCCGCGAAAGCATGGCCGGCACCCGCTTCGCCGATCACCATGAAATTGTCGTCAGGCAGAGGGTCGCCCTGAACCGCATAGCCGTCCATCGCCGAGGCCTGAAACGGCGGCTGGTCGCGGGTTGCCACCGCTGGCGCGCACATCCAGCGGCCTGCGGCACGGGCGAGGGGCACGGTCTCAACCGAAAGCGGCGCAGCAAGGGCCAGGCAGTGCTGCAGGGCCTCTTCGACCGAAATCATCATCAATCCGCCTCGTAACGCCCGGATTTTCCGCCATCTTTCAGGATCAGCCGGATGCCTTCAATCACCATCGACTTCTCGACCGCCTTCACCATGTCATAGACCGTCAGCGCCGCGACCGACACGGCGGTCAGGGCCTCCATCTCGACCCCGGTCTGGCCCGAGGTCCTGACCGTCGCCTCGATCCGCACCCCCGGCAGGGCAGGGTCGGCGGTCAGGTCCAGCGCCACCTTGGTGATCGGCAACGGGTGGCAAAGCGGGATCAGGTCCGCCGTCTTCTTCGCGGCCATGATCCCCGCCAGACGGGCCACGGAAAGAACATCGCCCTTCTTCGCCCGGCCTTCCGTGATCAGCGCAAGCGTCGCGGGCGTCATCCGCACCGCCCCGACCGCCACGGCGACGCGGTCGGTCACCGGCTTTCCCGACACGTCGACCATATGCGCCTGACCCCGGTCGTCGAAATGCGACAGGGACGGTTTCTCCGGGGCGCTCAAAGCCCGGCCTGCGCGGTCAGGGGTTTCGCCAGGATCGCGCGGGTCGCGGCGGTGACATCCTCCTGCCGCATCAGGCTTTCGCCGATCAGGAAGCAGCGCGCGCCGAATTGCGCCAGGTCGGCAAGATCCTCGGGCGTGTAGAGGCCACTTTCGGCCACGATCATCCGGTCTTCCGGCACCCGCCGGGCCAGACGCCGCGTCGTCTCGAGCGTCACCTCGAACGTGTGCAGGTTGCGGTTGTTGATCCCGATCAGCGGCGACTTCAGCAATGCAGCGCGCTCCAGTTCCGCCTCGTCATGCACTTCGATCAGCACGTCCATCCCAAGGCCGATGGCCGCGGCTTCCAGCTCTGCCGCCTGCCCGTCGTCCAGCGAGGCCATGATGATCAGGATGCAGTCGGCGTTCAGCGCACGGGACTGGGTGACCTGCCAGGGGTCATAGAGGAAATCCTTGCGCAGGCAGGGCAGGGCCACGGCGTTGCGCGCGGCCACCAGGTAGTCGTCCGCGCCCTGGAAACTTGGTGCATCGGTCAGCACCGAAAGGCAGGTCGCCCCCCCGGCCTCATAGGCGCGGGCCAGGACTGGCGGGTCGAAATCCGGGCGGATCAACCCCTTGGAAGGGCTGGCCTTCTTGATCTCGGCAATCAGCCCGTATCCGGTCAGCGTGGCGTCGCGCAGGCTCCGGGCAAAGCCGCGTGGGCTGCCGGCGGCCTTGGCGGCGGCTTCCAGATCGGCCAGCGAAGTTGCGGCCTTGGCCTTCGCCACTTCCTCCAGCTTGTAGGCCTTGATGCGGTCGAGGATCGTCGACATGGGGTCCTCTCAGGCGTTCGTCAGGCGGCGGAGCGCGTCGACCTTGGCTTTCGCCGCACCGGAATCGATGGACTCCCTTGCCAACGCGACGCCGTCGGGCAGGGTTCCCGCCTTGTCGGCCACCACCAGCGCAGCGGCGGCGTTCAGAAGCACCGCATCCCGGTAGGCCCCCGGCGCGCCGTCGAGAAGCGCGCGGAAGGCCTGCGCGTTCTCGGACGGGGTGCCGCCGAGGATCGCCTCGAACGGATGCGGCGACAGTCCTGCATCCTCGGGATGGACAATGAAGTCTCGCACCGCGCCGATCTCGACGGCGGACACAGAGGTCGCGCCGCAGATGGTGATCTCGTCGGTCCCGTCCGAGCCGTGGACCAGCCAGGCTTTCTCGGACCCCAAGGTGAGCAAGGTCTCGGCCATCGGGCGGATCAGGGTGTCGGAGAAGGCCCCGGTCAGCTGGCGCTTGACCCCGGCGGGGTTGGTCAGCGGCCCGAGGATGTTGAAGATCGTACGGGTGCCAAGCTCGGCGCGGACCGGCATGACATGGCGGATCGCCGGGTGGTGCATCGGGGCCATCATGAAGCCGATCCCGGCCTCGGTCAGGCAGCGTTCGACGACTTCGGGGCCGACCATGACGTTCAGGCCCAGCTCCGTCAGCGCATCCGCGGCACCGGATTTCGACGACAGGTTCCGGTTGCCGTGCTTGGCCACGGTCACGCCCGCGCCCGCCACGACGAAGGCGGTGGCGGTGGAGATGTTGAGCGTGCCCTTGCCGTCGCCCCCGGTGCCGACGATGTCGATCGCGCCGGCCGGGGCTTTCACCGCGTTGCACTTCGACCGCATGACCGAGGCGGCGGCGGCATATTCGTCGACCGTCTCGCCCCGGGTCCGAAGCGCCATCAGGAAGCCACCCATCTGGGCGGGCGTCCCCTCACCCTCGAAGAGCGCGTTGAACGCGGCTTCAGCCTCGGCCCGCGTCAGGGGGCGGCTGGCGGCGATGCCGATCAGGGGCTTCAGGACCTCGCTCATGCCGGGACCCTGGCGCGGGCTTCGTCGAGGAAGTTCCGCAGAAGCTGGTGGCCGTGTTCGGAGGCGATGCTTTCGGGGTGAAACTGGACGCCCTCGATCAGGTGCTGCTTGTGGCGCAGGCCCATGATCGTGCCGTCCTCCAGCCAGGCGGTGACCTCCAACTCCGTTGGCAGGGTTTCCTTCTCGACCACCAGGCTGTGATAGCGGGTCGCCTGGAAGGGCGAGGGCAGGCCCCGGAACACACCCGCGCCGGAATGGTGCATCGTGCCCATCTTGCCGTGGACGATCTCGTGGCAGCGGACGACCTTGCCGCCGAAGGCCTCGCCGATGGTCTGGTGGCCGAGGCAGACGCCGAGGAGCGGGATCCCGGCAGAGGCGGCGGCCCTGGTCAGGGGCAGGCAGATCCCGGCGGCGGCAGGGTCGCAGGGGCCGGGGGAGAGGACGATGACCTCCGGGGCCATGGCGATCACGTCCTGGACCTCAAGCGCGTCGTTCCGTTTGACGACCACCTCGGCCCCCAACTCGCCCAGATAGTGGACCAGGTTCCAGGTGAAGCTGTCGTAGTTGTCGATCAGGAGGAGCATCGGTTTCCCTGGGCTTTCTGGGCTGGTTATCGCCGATGCAGGGGGCGGTGTAAACCGGGGTTGGGACCGGCTGTCCGCGCGTGGACAGG